>NZ_BAAAMR010000025.1:66295-102142 GCF_039529375.1 Actinomadura napierensis | reverse complement strand
GGCTGGCCGGCCTCGCCGCCGCCGTGCCCGTGGCGGGCGCGTCCGCGCGGGGCGCCGGCCGCGCCCGGCGCGCCGCCGCCAACCCCTACGAGGCCGACAACCGCACCTGGCGGCGGATCGCCGAGGCCGCCACGCGCCGTCCGGTCCTGCTCGGCGGCGGCTGCGCCCTCGTCCTGCTGCTGATGGCGCTGCCGTTCGGGCACGCCCGGTTCGGCCTCACCGACGAGCAGAGCCTGCCCGCCCGGATCGACGCCCGCGCCGTGGCCGACCGCATCGGACGCGACTTCGCCGACCCGCTCGGCCGCGGCCTGACCGTCGTCATGCCCGCCGCCCCCGGCCACGCCCGCCTCGACCGCTACGCGCGCCGGCTCTCGTCCCAGCCCGACGTCATCTCCGTGCGGACGAGCAGCGGCGAGTACGCCAAGGGGCACCGAAAAGGGAAGGCGCAGGGAAGCTACACGGCACGCGACGCCGTGCTGATCAAGGTCGCGGACCGGCAGGAACCCCAGTCGGCCGCCGGCCGCCGTCTCCTGGACCGGGTGCGCGCGGTCCCGGCGCCCGGCGAGCGGCTCGTCACCGGCGAGTCGGCGCGGTCGGCCGACACGCTCGCGGCGCTCGCCGACGCCCTGCCCGCGGCCCTCGGCGTCATCGCCGGCTGCACCTTCGTCCTGCTGTTCCTGTTCACCGGGGGCCTGCTGGTCTCGGCCAAGGCGCTGGTGCTGGGCGCGCTCAGCCTCTCCGCGAGCTTCGGCGCGGTCGTCCTGATCTTCCAGGACGGCCACCTCCGGCACCTGCTCGGCGGCTTCACCGTGACCGGCCGGCTGGACGCGATGACGCTGCTGCTGGCCTTCACCATCGCCTTCGGCCTGTCCATCGACTACGAGGTGTTCCTGCTGTCGCGGATCAAGGAGCGCTACGCCGCGACCGGGCGGCACACCGAGGCCATCGTCACCGGGATCGCCCGCACCGGCCGCCTCGTCACCGCCGCCGCGCTGGTGGTGTCGCTGTCGATGGGCGCCCTGATCACCTCGTCCAACACCGTGCTGAAGATGAACGGGCTCGGCCTGGCGCTGGCCGTCCTGGTCGACGCGACCCTCGTCCGCGGGCTGCTCGTCCCGGCCGTCATGCGGCTGACCGGCCCGGCCAACTGGTGGGCGCCCAAGCCGCTCGCCCGCCTGCACCACGAGATCGGCCTGGCGGACGAGTCGCCCGGCCGCCGCCCGCGCCTCCGGCTCCGCCGCCGCTGACGCCGCGGGCGGGTCAGGCGTACCGGACGGGGAGCTCCTTGATGCCGTTCAGCCAGGCCGAACGGAGGCGGCGCGGCTCGCCGATCCGGGCGATGTGCGGCATATGGTCGGCGATCGCGTCGAACATCAGGCCGATCTCCAGCCGGGCCAGGTTCGCGCCGATGCAGTAGTGCGCACCCGTGCCGCCGAACCCGAGGTGCGGGTTGGGGGAGCGGGTGATGTCGAACGAGCCGGGGTCGGCGAAGACCTCCTCGTCGAAGTTCGCGGACGAGTAGTACATCGCCACCCGGTCGCCCGCCCTGATCTCCACGCCGCCGAGCCCGGTGTCGCGGACGGCGGTGCGCTGGAACGCCGTCACCGGCGTCGCCCACCGGACGATCTCGTCCGCCGCGGTCTCCGGGCGCCCGGCCTTGAACAGCTCCCACTGCTCGGGATGGTCGAGGAAGGCGATCATGCCGTGGGTGATCGCGTTGCGGGTGGTCTCGTTGCCGGCCACCGAGAGCAGGATCATGAAGTACCCGAACTCGTCGTCGGTGAGGCCGCGGCCGTCCACGTCGGCCTGGACGAGCCTGGTCACGATGTCGTGCGCGGGGCAGCCGCGGCGCTGCTCGGCCAGGTTCATCGAGTAGCCGATGATCTCGGCGGCGGCGCAGGCCGGGTCCGCGTCGTACTCGGGGTCGTCGTAGGCGAGCATCTGGTTGGACCAGTCGAACAGCCTGCGGCGGTCCTCCTGCGGGACGCCCATCAGCTCGGCGATCGCCTGCAGTGGCAGCTCGGCGGCGACCTCGGTGACGAAGTCGCCCGCGCCGCCCTTGCGCAGCGCCTCGGTGACGATCCGCTCGGCGCGTTCCTGCAGCTTGTCGTGCAGGCCCTTGACGACCCGGGGCGTGAACCCGCGCGAGACGATCTGGCGCAGCTTGGCGTGCTGCGGCGCGTCCATGTGCAGCAGCAGGTTCTCGCGCTGCAGGTCCAGCTCGTCGCGCCCGAACGTCTCGTTGAACCGGATGACCGCACCGTTGGCGTTGGCGGAGAACAGCTCGGCGTCGCGCGAGATCTCCTTGACGTGCGCGTGCTTGCTGATCACCCAGAAGCCGTCGTCGTCGAAGCCGGTGCGGCCGCGCGGCTGGGCGTTCCACCAGGGGCGGGCCGTGCGGCGCAGCGCGGCGAACTCGGCGAGGGGCACCCGCTCGGCCATCAGGTCCGGGCTGCAGAAGTCGAACCCGGCGGGGACGGCGGTCTCCGGTGCGGTGGCGGTCATGCGCGGCTCCTCCCGATGCGCGACGCGGAACGTCGTGCTCACCGTAGAACCCGTTCCAGCGGCCGGACAAGAGTAAATGAGACTCAAGTCTAATCATGCGTCTTACCCAAGTGCTTGCTCGGTTACTGGAGGTCGCCTCCCCTTTTCAGCAGGCGGAATCGGCCGGGCGCGGTGCTGCCATGAGGGAGGTGCCGGTCTCAAGAGGGCCGGGCGGTGACCTTCCTCACCTCGGCGCCGGCCGTTGGTTAGAACACGTTCTCGTTTCCCGGGCGTTTCCCGGACGGATCCTGGCGGTTCAGAGGACGCGGCCGTCCACTAGCCTGGGCCTTGCAGTCCCCCCGCGCCGGAGACGTCCATGCCCGCAGATTTCGACGAGCCCCTGTTCGACGAGGAGTTCGTCAGGAACGCCGCGTTCACCGAACCGTCCGCGCGCGAGCGCGCGCAGCCGCCGCGCCGCACCAGGCGATGGCGCGCCGCCCGCCGCCTGCGCGACAGGCCCGGTGGCCGGTTCGGCATCCGGGCCTGGCGGGCGCGCCGCCGCTACCGCGAGCCGAGCCATCGGCGGGCCGTCATCCAGGTCATCGGCGGGGTGCTCGTGCTGCTGGCCATCTCGGTCGCGCTCTGGTGGTGGCAGTCGGGATCGCGCAAGGCCGACGACGAGCGCCCGGTCGGGCCCATCATCGTCTCGGTGCCGCCGTCGGCCCCGCCGCCCTCGGCCCAGCCCTCCGCGCCGCCGCCCGTGACGGAGATCCCGCGCGTCGCCGTCCCCGTGGACCCGGTCGTTCCCGTCCCCGTCGGCTGACGCCGTTCCCGGTCCGAAGTACTCATTTCGGATGAGTGCCTGTACTCACCGCAAATCGGGCTAGAACGCCTGGTCCGTCTTCCGTAAGGTCGCCCTGTGCGGACGCGGCCGCGGCCCGCGAACCTGGCCTTCCACACAGGACGAGAACCGGGGGACCGGCCCATGAGAGCCCGTATCACCGCAGTCGCCGCGCACCTGCCGCCGCGCGTCGTCACCAGCGCCGAGGTCGAGGCGCGCGTCGCCGCCGAGAGCCCCGGCTACCGGTCGCACCCCACGATCGTCGAGCGGATGACCGGGATCCGGGCGCGGCACGTGATGGACGCCGGGGAGCAGGCGTCCGACCTGGCCGTCGCCGCCGCCCGCCGGGTGCTCGCCCAGCGCGGGACCGGCGCGGACGCCGTCGACCTGCTGATCTTCGGGTCGGCCTCGCAGGACCTGATCGAGCCCGCGACCGCGCACATCGTCGCGGCGAAGCTCGGCGCGTCCTGCCCGGTCTTCGACGTCAAGAACGCCTGCAACAGCTTCCTCAACGGACTCCAGACGGCGGACGCGCTGATCCGCACCGGCCAGCACGAGCGGGTGCTGGTGTGCACGGGGGAGAGCCCGTCCCGCGCGATCCGCTGGACGGTGCGCGACCGCGCGCAGTTCGTCGACGCGTTCGCCGGCTACACCCTCTCCGACGGCGGCGCGGCGATGCTGGTCGAGGCGTCCCCGGACGGAGGCATCTTCTACCGCGACTTCGCCGCCGTCTCCAGCGCCTGGGAGATCGGCACGCTGCCCGCCGGCGGGTCGATGCACCCGCGCGACCCCGAGTTCACCTACTTCAAGGGCGACGGGCGGCGGCTCAAGGACGCGTTCCTGGCGGCCGGGCCGGAGATCTTCACCACCGCACTGGAGAAGACCGGGCTGACCTGGGACGACTTCGCGGTCGTCGCCGTCCACCAGGTGACGCTTCCCTACCTGGAGGTGCTGCGGGCGGCGCTCGGCATCCCGCCGGACCGGCTCGTCGTCACGCTGCCCGAGCACGGCAACGTCGCGTCCGCGAGCCTGCCGCTCCAACTCGCCACCGCCGTCGCGGCGGGACGGTGCGGTCCCGGCGACCGGGTCGCGCTGGTCGGGCTCGCCGGCGGCGTCAGCCTCGGCGTCATGTTCGCGGAGCTGTGACCATGCCTCTGACCATGCCTTCGACCCCGCCGGAGACCATGGACCTGTGGGTCGTCGTCCCCGCCTATGACGAGGAGCGCTCGATCGGCGCGACGCTGCGCCGGCTCGCCGCGCAGACCGACACCGGCTTCACGCTCGTCGTGGTCGACAACGGCAGCCGGGACGGGACGGCGAAGGCCGTCCGGACGTTCGCGGAGGAGCACCCCGAGCTGGACGTCCGGATCGTCCCGGAACCGGAGAAGGGGACGGGCGCCGCCGCCGACACCGGCTTCCGGCACGCGATCGGCGCGGGCGCCACGCACATCGCCCGCACCGACGCCGACTGCCTGCCGGACCGCGGCTGGATCGCGGCGGTGAAGCGGGCGTTCGCCGACGGGCTGGAGATGGTGTCCGGCCCGCTGCGTCCCCGCACCGACGAGTTCCCGCTGAGGTTCTGGGAGCGGCGCCTGCTGCCCGCGGTGATCGAGGTCGCGGCGATGTTCGGCCGGTTCCGGCCCGGCAACCAGGACCCGCTCTACCTCGGCCCCTACGTGATGATGCCGGGCTGCAACGTCGCCATCACCGCCGACCTGTACAAGCGGGCCGGCGGCTTCCCGCGCACCCGCATCGAGGAGCTCCACGAGGACCGCGCCCTGGTCAACCGCGTCCGCTACCTGACCGACGCCTACGGCCTGCGCAAGGACGTCGTCGTGTACGGGTCGGTGCGGCGGCTGCGCGCGTTCGGGCTGGTCAAGACGCTCGGCTGGTACGCCGACCACCGCTACACGCCCGAGGTCGTGGACATCCGATGAGGGCGCCGGACTGGGAGCGGCGGCTCTACCTCGCCGCGCATCCCTTCGCGTATCCGCTGCTGCGCGGGCTCGCCCGGCGCGGGCCGATCGTCCGCGTGCCGGGCCTCGGCGTCGTGGTGAACGCGGCGCCGCTCGCCCGCGAGGTGCTGATGGACGGCGAGACGTTCCGCAAGGACGGGCCCGGCTCGCCCGGCGACCTGTGGACGCCCGTGCTCGGGCCGTCCGTCCTGCTCAACATGGAAGGCGACGCGCACCGCGCGCTCCGCCGCCGCCTCACCGACCTGTTCACGCCGTCCTATGCCGACGCGCTGTGCGACCGCGTGCTGGCGGACCCGCTCGCGCGCCTCGCCGACCGCCTGGCGCGCGGCGCCACCGTCGACCTCGTGGACGCCGCGCGCGTCATGGCCGGCGCCGTGATCAGCGAGGTCATCGGCCTGGACGCGGCCACGGAGGCGGACTGGCGGCACCTGTTCGAGGAGGGCGAGCGGATCGTGTCGATGGTGTCGCTGCGGACGCGGCGGCTCGGCCCGGCGCAGGTGGAGCGGGCCCGCGCGGTCCTCGACCCGCTGGGCGCCATCGCCGCCAAGGCGTACGCCCTGGGCGACGAGTCGACGGTCATGGGACGGATGCGGGCGCTCGGCCTGTCGGAGGACGAGGCGCGCGGCGCCGCCGGGGCGTTCTTCCTCACCGGGACCGAGACGGTCGCGACCCTGCTGCCCCGACTGATCGCGCTGCTGGCCGACTCCGGCGGGCTCGGCCGCGTCGCGGCGGGCCGCGGGCTGCTCGACCGGGCGATCGAGGAGGCGATGCGGGTGACGACCCCGACGCCGGTGATGCTGCGGAGCGTGCACCGCCCGGCGGTCGTCGGCGGCGTGGCGATCCGCCCGGGGGACCGGGTGCTCATCGCCACGCACAACTGCTGCCGCGACCACGGTCCGTTCGACCTGGACCGCCCGCACCCGCCGGAACTGCGGCGCCTCTGGTTCGGCGCGGGACCGCATTTCTGTATCGGCTACCCATTGGCCATGGCCCAGATCCGGCGGGTCGCCCGCACGATCCTGGAGGCCGCGCCATTGCGCATCACCAGCCGTGCCGCCGCCCGCGGTGTCCTGATTCCCACCTACCGCCATCTGGCCGTCCGATCGGAGGCCGTCTCATGACGCTCGTCCGGCAATTGCTCGATCAGGCCGCGCGGACACCGGACGGAATCGCGCTGGTGTCCGGGGACGGTTCCTTGCTGACGTACGGAGAATTGCGGCGGCGGGTGCTCGCCGTCCGGCACGGGCTCCTTTCCGAAGGGCTCCGCACCGGCGACGGCGTGCTGTTCTCCGTCCGCCCGTCGCCTGAATCCCTCGTCCTCGCGCTCGGCGTCGTCGCTGCCGGGGGAGTCGTCGTCTTCGCCGATCCCGGGGCAGGGCCGGAAATGTTCACGGCACGCCTCCGGCTGGCGCGGCCCCGCTGGTCCGCCGCCGAATCGATCCTTTATGCCGGCAGCCGTGTCGGGCTCGTCCGCGCCTATGCCCGGCGACGCGGACTCCTGCTTCCGAACCTCGCGGAACTGCAGATCCCCGGCGAGCCCCCGATGCGGCACATCCATGCCGGTCGCCGCCTCCCGGGCGTGCCGCGAGGCTCCCTGTCGCTCGCCGACCTGGTGCGCGGCGACGCACCGGAACCGCCGGAGGACACCGACCCCGACGCCCCGGCGGCGGTCATCTTCACATCCGGCACCACCGCGGACCCGCGCGCCGTCGTCCATTCCCATGCGTCCCTCGCGGCGGCCCTCGGCCTTTTCCGCGACCGCATGCCGCTGGGGCCGGGCGACGTCGTCCACACCGACCAGTTGCTGCTCGGGCTGCCGACGCTGATCTCCGGCGCCCGCTGGTCGATGCCGCCGCTGTTCTGCCCGCCCGCCGATTTCGTGCGGCTGATGCGCGAGCGCGCCGCCACCCACGCGTTCTGCGTTCCCGTCCACCTCGCCGAAATCCTCGACACCGCCCCGGAACTGCCGTCGACGCTCCAGTACGTCCTGCTCGGCGCCGCGCCCGCGCCCGCCGGAATCCTGAAGCGGGCGGTCAAGGCGACGTCCGCCGAAGTCCTCTCCGTTTACGCGATGACGGAAATACTGCCCGTCGCGATCGCCTCCGCCGAAGAGAAACTCGCGCACACCGTCTCCGGCGCGGAGGGCGACCTTCTGGGCGCACCTCTACCGGGCGTCGGAACACGCCTTGCGGACGACGGTGAACTGCTCCTCTCCGGCCCGAATCTCTGTCGCGGCTACCTCGGCGCGGAGCCGTTCGACGAACTTCCCACGGGGGACCTCGCCCGGCTGGACGAAGGGCGGCTGATCCTGATGGGCCGCAACAAGGACATGCTGATCCGAGGAAAGTTCAACCTCTATCCCGGCCTTTACGAGCCGTCGATCGCCGCGCAGCCCGGCGTGGAGGAGGCCGCCATCGTCGGCGTCCCCCACCCCGAGACCGGGGACGAGGAGGTCGTGCTCGCCGTGACCGGCCCCGCCGGCCTGCCCGCGCGCCTGCGCCGCGACCTCCCCAGCGTCATCGACCACGACGCGCTGCCCGACCGCATCGTCGTCCTGGACGAACTGCCCCGCTCCGGCCGCACCCGCAAACTCGACCGCGACCTCCTCCGCGAACGGGTCGCGCGACGCGAGGGAACGGCACGGTGAAGGTCGCGGTCACCGGGGCGTCCGGTTTCGTCGGCGGAGCGGTCTGCCGCGCCCTGGCCTGCCGCGACGTCACCACGTACGCGTTCGGCCGCCGCGTGTCCGTCCCGTCCGGCCACCTCGCCGGCGCCGCCTACCGCGCCTGGGACCTCACGCGCGGCCCGATCCCTGACGCGCCCGTCGTGGACGCGGTCGTGCACTGCGCGGGCAGCGTCACCGACTGGGGACGGCCCGCCGATCTGTTCGCCGCCAACCTCACTGGCACCCGCAACGCTATGGCGTCCTTCCCCGCGGCCCGGTTCGTGCACGTCAGCACCGCCAGCGTGTACGACCCGTTCCGTCCCAGCGTCATGGCCACCGAGGACCAGGCGCCCGTCGTCCGCTACCTGAACGCCTACGGCGCCTCTAAGGCCGCCGCCGAGCGGCTCGTGCTCGGACGCGACGCGATCGTCCTGCGTCCGCACGCCGTCTACGGGCCCGGCGACACCACGCTGCTGCCGCGCGTCCTGTCGGCCGTCCGCGGCCCGGTTCTGCCCGCCGTGGGGACGGGACGCCAGCTGATCAGCCTGACCTCGATCGCCAACCTCGTCCAGGCCTGCCTGCTCGCCGCGACCGGCCCGGTCGGCTCCGGCGTCTTCAACATCGCCGACGCCGCGCCCGTGGTCATCGACGACGCCTTCCGCGAGATCCTCGCCGAACGAGGGGTCGCGGCCCGTCCCGTCTACATCCCGGTGGGCGTCGCCCGTCCCCTCGCCGCCGTCGCCGAGGGCGCGTTCCTGCTGGCCCGCCGCCCCGAACCGCCGCGCCTCACCCGCTACGCGATCAGCCATCTCGCCGTCGAGAGGACCCTCGACATCACCGCCGCCCGGGAGGTCCTCGGCTACGCGCCGCACGCCACGTCCTTCGCCGGAGCCGCCGCCTGGTGATCGTCAACCCGCGGTTGACGATAGAGGATCGTCAACCTATGGTTGACGCATGACCGAACCCACGCAGGACAACGTCCAGGTCCGGCTCGACGACCTGATCGCCGCCATCAAGAAGGTCCACCCCGACGCGCTCGAGCAGCTCACCAGCGCGGTCGTCGCCGCCGAGCACCTCGGCGAGGTCGCCGACCACCTCATCGGCCACTTCGTCGACCAGGCCCGCCGCTCCGGCGCGTCCTGGACCGACATCGGCAAGAGCATGGGCGTCAGCAAGCAGGCCGCGCAGAAGCGCTTCGTCCCCAAGGACGTGACGGGCGACCTCGACCCGTCCCAGGGCTTCTCCCGCTACACCCTCCGCGCCCGCAACGTCGTCGTCGCCTCGCAGAACGAGGCCCGCGCCGCCGGCAGCGCCGAGATCGGCCTCGCCCACCTCGTCCTCGGGCTGCTCGCCGACCCCGAGTCGCTCGCGGCCAAGGCCATCACCGCGCAGGGCGTGCTGCTCGACACCGTCCGGCAGACCGCGACCGCCGCGCTGCCCCCGGAGGCCGCCGAGCTCCCCGCCCTCATCCCCTTCGACCAGGACGCCAAGAAGGCCCTCGAACTGACCTTCCGCGAGGCCCTGCGCCTCGGCCACAACTACATCGGCACCGAGCACATCCTGCTCGCCCTCCTCGAACACGAGAACGGCACCGGCGTCCTCGCCGAGGCCGGCGTCGAGAAGGCCGCCTCCGAGGCGCTCATCAACGAGGCCCTGGCCGCCGTGATCGCCGCCCAGAAGAAGGAGTCCACCTGACCGGCCGCGCGCACCGCGGTGCGGCCCCCGCGACCGCACCGCGAGGCGGCCCCCGCCGGACGTGCGCCCGGACTACCGGTAACCCCGCTTCAGCAGGTACTTGGCCCCCGCCTCGAAGCCCTCAGGACTGAGCATTTCGAACCGGAACGCGTCGGCGAGCCGGTCGGTGATGCTGAAGGCCGCGCACACCGCCAGCGCGTCCTCGACCTGCCGGGGCGAGACACCGGCGGCCAGCACGTCCCGCATGTCCTGGGCGCTGACCTCTCCGTCCCGGGTCAGCCTCCCGAGCATCCGCAGCGTCGCCCGCAGCGGCTCCTCCACAGGGGCCGATTCCAGATCGGCCAGCACCGCCGCGACCCGCTGCCCGTCCTGATACGCCTGCGACGCGGTCGCGGTGTGCGCGCCGACGCAGAACGCGGACCCGTTCACCTCGGACACGTAAGCCGCCATCAACTCCCGGTCGCCCACGGACCAGGCGGACGGCCCGCGCATCGCCTCATGGGTGAACTCCTTGGCCCGCGCACCGTAGAACTCGGGCCGGTAGAACACCAGCTTGGCCGCGTCCGGCATCGGATGCCCGGAGAACAGCCGGATGGCCCCGAACAGCAACTTGGTGCGGCGGCTGTAACCGTCGTTGAGGATCTCAAGACGCACGATCCGACCCCTCCCCGCCGGTCGCCTCCGCAAGGGCGGCCAGTCCCGCTTCGTACAACCGCGCCGACTGGCCGACCGCGGCGCACACGACCAGCTCGAAAAGCTGGTCCTCGGTACAGCCGGACGCCTTCGCCGCAGCCACATCGGCATCGGTGATCTGCGCCGGCCCGTCGACGACCTTGCCGATCAGCACGTCCAGGGGAGGGGAGAGGCCCTCGTTGCCGAAGGCGCGCGCCCGCTGCTCCGCCGACGCCCTGCCCTCCCCGTTCAGCACCCGATCCACCAGGGCCCGGTGCGCTGCCCGCTTCTCGTCCTCGTCCATCACGGCGCCTCCGCCTCCTTCACCGCTCGGCGATCTGCCCTCTCCCGCTAAGACGATCGGGACGCCACCGAACTCGACACGCAGCCGAAGAAAAATTCATCTCGATGATGTACCCGCAGGCCAGGCGGATATTTTCCCCGTGGTCGGTCGGTGCGTCAGCGGCCGGGAACTGCGCTGGAAAACCGCAGGGCAGAGATCGGCGCGCCGGAGTAGGGACGGTATTCGGGGGTGTTGGGGACGGGGTGTTGAGGGTGGGGTGGTGGGCCGGCGGGCACTTGGGAGGTGTTCGGGATGGGGACGTGAGGGTGTTCGTGCGGTGGGGTGGCGCTGGCGTACGGGGCCGCCCCTCCAAAGTCAAGGGCGCCTTCGGCGTCGCTTCGCGATGGACTTCGTCCACCCTTGACTTTGGAGCCTCTGCGGCCCCTGAGGCAGCGCTTAGGGGCAGGCTCCGCCTGCCCCGCCCGGGTCGCGCCACCCCACCGCCCCCGAAGCATCGGGCGAAGAGTCGGGCGGGCGGAAACGCCGAGGGGCTCACGAGGGCATGAGTCGGCTGCGGCTGCGGCGGCGGGCGTGGGCGTGCCGACCTCGCCGAAGGGAATGGTCGATGCCGATCCCGGTCCCGATGGAGCAGTAGAAGGGCCGGGGTGATGCGGGCATGCCGGTTCGCCCGAGATCCGGATTGGATTCGGGCGAACCGGTGGCGTGGAGGTTGGGGTGGGTTATGCGGCCCAGTTGGCGGTGGTATCGGGTGGGCCGAACGGCCCCGGCGGCCCACTGCCACTCCGGGACCTTGATCGGGCACCAGGCGGTGGTAGCAACCGGTACACATAGCGCCCGTCGGGATCTTTGCTGATCCCGATCTGGTTCGGGCTGGTGTGTTTGAACCGGTTGTGCCACCCGCAAGTCAGCGCGAGCTGATCAATGTCGGTGGGTGAGTGGCCGAGGGCCCAGCCGTTGACGTGGTCGACCTCGCACAGCGTCCCGGGGATCTCACACTCCCGCACCGCGCAGGTCGGATACTGCGTCTCCAGTACTTGGCGTTGGGCCGCGCTGGCGAACCGCTCCCGGTAGCCCAGGTACAGGGGCGTGTGCCCGCGTCCGAGCAGGAGGGGTGAGACTCCGGCTGCTAGGGCGATGCGGCGGGCTTGGGCGGCGGGGATCGGGGTGCCGTCGGTGAGGCGGGCCGGGGCGTTGCCGCCGGTCAGGGTCTCCAGGTCGCAGATGACGGTGACCTTGGTGGCCTTGTGTCCACCGGACAGCACACTCGACAACGCGGCTGCGGTGCGTTCTGCGGCGTCGCGGTGGTCGTCGGGTCCGGCCGGCTTGACCAACGGGGCCAGAGTGCCGTCCCAGATGGCGGCGTCTTCGGCGTTCAGCCAGCCCTTGATGTAGCGGCCGCCGTCCAGGGACCCGGTGCTGGTGATCCACGACTTGGCGTACCCGCGCTTGACGTCCTCACCGGGGGCGGCTTCGGTGCCGTCGCGTTCGGCGATCACATCGCAGATGCGGCGGCCGAACACCGCCACCTTCGCAGCGGAGAAGCCTTGCTCGACGAAGCTCAGCAGGGTCGTCTCAGCGTCGGCGCAGTCGGTGTCCTCCAGCCGCGCCACACTCTGCGCGACCGTAGCCGCATACCCATACGACAACTCCCCGGCCGCGAGGCGTTCCGCAACCTGGGGGAGGCGGTGCCGCTGGCGGGCGAGGATGAGGCGTTCGGTGGTGCGGTTCTCCCGCATCCCCAACCGCGACCGCAACCACGCCCGCGTCGACGGAAACCCCCACCGCTTCTGCTCACCAGTGACATCGACGCGGCGGATGAAACCGGCCAGGGCGCTTTCCTGCATATCGGCCGCAGCCGCGAGAGTCTCGGTGAGTTCCAGGCACGCGGCCGCCGATTCGGGGGCTTCTCGTTGGGCGAGTTCAGCGGCGATCGCCGATACCGCGTCCACCAATTGTGCAGTGGACGCGGTCTCAAGGTCGGCCGTCACTGATTGCATAGGTAAAGCATACCCTACGTGGCCGACAAATGTCGGCCCGACGGCCCCTTTATTTCGAGGCTTTGGAGAAAGGTGTCGATTGTCGTTTTGTGGGGGTTTGTGAGCACGCGTACGTGGGTGGGTGGTGGGGTGGCGCGACCGGGTGGGGCAGGCGGAGCCTGCCCCTTAAGCGCTGCCTCAGGGGCCGCAGAGGCTCCAAAGTCAAGGGTGGACGAAGTCCATCGCGAAGCGACGCCGAAGGCGCCCTTGACTTTGGAGGGGCGGCCCCGTACGCCAGCGCCACCCCACCACACGAACACCCTCGCGCCAATCACCCGAACAATCTCTATCTCACTGTCGAACGTCCGCCCTTCCTTTCCGAATACGCACTCGACTTCCGAAATGTCCATAACCCGGAACTTGATCAATCGGCAGCCGCTCCGGCGAGAACCCGGCCCCGTACACAGTCCGCGAGCGGGCCGCGATGGGTTCGCGATGAGTTTCGGGGGCGCCTGCGGTCTGACTTGGTATGGAGTCCTTCATCAAGGTCAACGGGGTGTCGTTGTGCGTGGAAACGTTCGGCGAACCGGGCGACGCGCCCGTGCTCCTCGTCGGCAACACGATGCTCACCTGGCCGGACGACCTCTGCGGGCGCTTGGCGGCCCTGCGGCGGTTCGTCGTCCGCTACGACCTGCGTGGCACCGGACGGTCCGCCTCCACCGGACCGTCCGCCGGAGCGGCCGGGGAGCCGGGGGCTCGGTCGGCCGCCGGCTCGGGAGGTGAGGAGTGGACGCTGCGCGATCTCGTTTCCGACGCGGCCCAGGTCCTGGACGCGCATGGTCTGGCGGCCGCGCATGTCGTCGGCTTCGGGCCCGGCGGGTGGATCGCCCAGCTGCTCGCGCTCGACCATCCCGAGCGTGTCGCCACGCTGACGCTGATCGCGACGCGGCCGACCGCGCCCGGGCCGAACGATCCCGACCTGCCGGAGCATGCGCCGGAGTTGATGGCGCGTTTCAGGGATCGGCCCGCGGTGGACTGGACCGACCGCGTCTCGATCGTCGGGTTCATGGTGGAGAACGCCCGCCACATGGCCGGGGCGCGGTTCGACGAGGCGGAGGCGCGGGCGAACATCGAGCGTATCCATGATCGCACCGAGGTCTTCGGGGATCCCGGCGAGGCCCACCGTGCGGACCAGATGGGGACGCTGTTCGCCGCGCTCGACTGCGCCCCGCGCTGGCGTGAGCGGCTCGGTTCCATTGCGGCGCCGACTCTGGTGGTCCATGGCGAGGACGATCCGTTCTTCCCGCTGGGCAACGGGCGTGCGCTCGCGGCCGAGATTCCGCGTGCCGAACTGCTGGTCCTGCCGGGCACCGGTAGTGAGATCCCGCGCAGGACATGGGACGTCCTCATCCCCGCGCTGCTTCGCCATACGTCCTAACCACGGAGAAATGGTTGGCCGGAGCGCCGCCGAGTCTGCTGGGGTGGCCCTGTGGACGGTCATCCCAGCGGCGCGGAGCTGGCCCGCGCGTATTACGGCGATCTCGTCCGGCCGCTGCTGGACGCGCATTTCCCGGGCCTGAGCCATGCGGCGGCGCGGCTCGGGTCCGGGTCGGACGTGCTGGGGTTCGACGACGCGATGAGCCGCGACCACGACTGGGGCTGCCGGTTGACGCTGCTGCTGGACGACGCGCGGGCGGACGCGGCGCCGGACGTGATCGCGATGCTCGAACGCGAACTTCCCGACCGGTACCGCGGCCACCCCGTCCGGTTCCCCGTCACCTGGGACCAGACCGCGTCCCACAAGGTGGACGTCTCGGCCGTCGGCGCGTTCTGCCGGTCGAGGCTGGGCGTCGATCCGACCGGCGGGCCGTCGGTCCTCGACTGGCTGTGCCTGGTCGGCCAGTGCGTCCTGGAGGTGACCGCCGGGCCGGTGTTCGAGGACGGGACCTCGACCCTCGCGGGGATCCGCGCGACGCTCCGCCGCTACCCGCCGGACGTCGAGCGGTACGTCCTGGCGGCGTGGTGGCGGCGCGCTTCGCAGTGGTTGCCGGTCGTCGGCCGGACGGCGGCGCGCGGCGACGACACCGGGTCGCGGATTCTCGCCGCGCGGGTCGCCGAGGACCTGATGCGGCTGGCGTTCACGCTGTCCGGCGCGTGGGTGCCGTACGGCAAGTGGCGCGGTACCGCTTTCAAGGAGCTGCCGATCGCCCGCGACCTCGCGGGCCCGCTCGACACGGCCGTCGCCGCGGACGGCCGGCGCGAAAGGGAAGCGGCGCTGGTCGAGGCGGCCGAGATCCTGCTGGACGTCCAGCGTGAACGCGGACTGCCGGTACCGGAGAAGGCGATCATCCCGTTCTGGGACCGCCCTTACTGGATGATCGACGCCGCCGTCGCCGACGGGCTCGTCGCGGACATCGGCGATCCGGAGGTCGCCGCGCTGCGGCCGGGCATCGGGTCGGTCGAGCAGTGGGTCGACAGCGTCGACGTCCTCGGCCACGCCGACCGCCGCGCCGCGCTCCAGGTCGCCTACCGCGCCTGGATGGAGCGCGGCCTCTAGGACAGCCGGAGCGCGAGGAAGAAGTCCACGCGGTCCTCCAGGCGGGCGAGGTCGCGGCCGGTCAGGTCCTGGATGCGCTGGATGCGGTACCGGACGGAGTTGACGTGCAGGTGGAGCTGCTCGGCGCAGCGCGTCCACGACCCGGAGTTCTGCAGGAAGGTCTCCAGCGTGCGGATCAGGTCGGCCTTGTGGACCTCGTCGTACGTGCGCAGCGGATCGAGCAGCCGCACCTGGAACATCTGCCGGACGTCGTCGGGCACGGTCGCCAGCAGCAGCACGTGGGTGGCCAGCTCGTCGTGCCGGACGACGCACACCGGGTCGGTGCGCCCGGAGGCGAGCCGCCGCGCGTACCGGGCCTCGTCCACGGCGCCCCGCAGCTCGCCGGCGCCGACGACGTCGCTGACGCCGACCGCGATCCCGGCGCCCGCCAGGCCCGGGGCGAGCGCGCCGAGCGCCTGCCGGATCGCGGCTGCGACGTCGGGCCCGCCCTCCCGGGCGACGGGCAGGAGCGCGATCGCCTCGTCGTCGAGCAGGCCCACGACGGGCCGCGGGACCGGCATGACCTCGCCGAGGACGGTCCGCAGCTCGCCGGGCCGCAGCGTCCCGCGCCCGGCCGCGGCGACCGCGACGTAGCGGGCGTGCGGGTCGAGCCCGGCCAGTTCCAGCCGCGGGACGATCTCGTCGGCGGCCGCGGCGGACACCACCAGCCGGACGAGTTCCTGGGCGAGCCGCCCCTCGACGCTGAGCCGGTCGTCCAGCCGTGCCCGCTCCAGCGCGGCGATCGCGGCGAGCTCGGTGGTGAGGGCGCGGCGTTCGGCGGGCCAGTCGGCGTGGTCGCCCTCGCAGGCGACGAACCAGTCCGCGACGCGCGAGGTGGTGTCCTCGGCGACCGGGAAGATCGACACGTCCGACCCGGCCGGGCGGTGCGGGAGCCGCGGCGCGGTCAGGAACGCGCGGGCCAGCGCGGCGCCGTCCGGGGCGTCCGGCGGGCCGGCGACGACGCGTCCGGTGGCGGTCAGGACCCAGCAGCGCATCCCGAGGTCGCGGCCGACGAGGTCGAGGACGGCGCCGAGGCCGGCGCCCTCGCTCATCCCGGCGACGAGCCGGCGGTGCCGGTCCAGCACGGCGGTCAGGTCGGCGGCGCGGGCGCCGGACAGGTGCCGGACGACCTCCTCGGTGACGGTCGCGAACGCCACGTCCTCCGGCACCTTGAACAGCGGGAGCCGGTGCCGGCGGCACGCGTCGACGAGATCGCCGGGGATGGTGCCGGTGGCGAGGTCCCACGCCGCCAGCGCCGACACCCCGGCGCGGGCGAGCGCCCGGACGAACACCTCCGAGTCGGCCGGCTCCGACCGCCAGACCAGCCCGGACAGCACCAGCTCCCCGCCGCCGAGGTAGCGCCCGGGGTCCAGCAGGTCGGTGGTGACGACCCAGGTGATCACCCGGTCCAGCTCGTCCTCCCCGGTGACCACCTCCAGCCGCAGCTCCGGCATCGCGGGCAGCGCACGCAGCTTCATAAGACCAGTTAACCCATCGTTCGCCGGCCCGCGTGTCAACGGCCGGCGGCCGCGATTGGAGCAACGCACGAAAACACCGGCGTGAGCGGGGTCACAGTTCGGATGTCCTGTCCCTTCACCCGAGGTCCGGTTGGCGTATCTACTGGCGGCAATGACGGAGACAGGGAGGTGCCGGTGAGGGAACGGCTCGACGTGACGGAGGGCGGGCTCCTGGCATGCTGTGCGTCCCACCGCTGGGCCGCCGAGGTCGCCGCCGGACGGCCCTACGCGGATCTCGCGGAGCTGCGGGCCGCGTCGGCGAAGGCGCTCGCCGCCCTGGACTGGGCCGATGTCGAGGAGGCGCTGGCCGCGCATCCCCGGATCGGTGACCGGCTGAGGAGCAGCCGCCAGCCGGGGAGCGGAGCCCGGCTGGGGAGCGGCGACCGGGAGGCGGCGTGGTCGCGGGGCGAGCAGTCCGGGATGGACGCGGCAGCCGCCGAGCTGCGGACGGCGCTGGTGGAGGGCAACCGGGCCTACGAGGACCGGTTCGGGCACGTCTTCCTCATCTGCGCGACCGGCCTCAGTGCCGCAGAGATGCTCACCGCCCTGCGCGAGCGCCTCCGCAACGGCACCGGCGAGGAGCGGGCGGTCGTCCGCACGGAACTGGCGAAGATCGTCGACCTGCGGCTGGCGAAGCTCGCCGCGGAGCCGGCGGACCGCGACGCGGAGGGGGAGCGATGAGCCTGTCGACGCACGTGCTGGACGCGGCGAAGGGCCTGCCGGCGGCGGGCGTGGCGGTGCGGCTCGACCGGCGGGAGCCGGACGGGTCGTGGACGGCGATCGCCGAGGCCCGCACCGACGCCGACGGCCGGATCAAGGAGTGGGACGCCGAGCCGGGCGCGGGCGTGCACCGGCTGACGTTCGACACCGCCGGCCTGTCCGACTTCTTCCCGGAGGTCACCGTCGCGTTTTCGATCGGCGACGCCGGGCGGCACCACCACGTCCCGTTGCTGCTGAGCCCGTTCGCCTACTCGACCTACCGAGGGAGCTAACCCGATGGCCATCGTTCTCGGCCCCAACCGCTACGGGAAGGCGGAGGTCCGCGTCGTCCGCGTCACCAGGGACGGCGGGACGCACCGCATCCGGGACCTGAACGTCGGGGTGTTCCTGTCCGGCGACATGGACGAGGTGCATCTGACCGGCGACAACGCCGCCGTGCTGGCGACCGACACGCAGAAGAACACCGTGTTCGCGTTCGCGAAGAAGTACGGGATCGGGGAGCTGGAGGAGTTCGGGCTGCTGCTGGCCCGGCATTTCGTGGACTCGCAGCCGGCCGTTCACCACGCCCGCGTGCGGCTCGAAGAGTACGCGTGGGATCGCATCACCGGCCCGCATTCGTTCGTCAAAGGCGGCACGGAAGTGCGGACGGCGGTCATCCACAGCGACGGCTCGGACGGCGCCGAATCGGTGGTCTCGGGATTGACGGACCTGACCGTCCTGAACTCGACGGGGAGTGAATTCCACGGGTTCGTCGAGGACGAGTTCACGACGCTCGAACCGACCAACGACCGGATCCTCGCGACGGCCCTGACGGCGCAATGGCGGCACCGCGGCACCGACTCGAAATGGGACGAGTCCTATGCAGCCGCCCGCAAAACCCTCCTCGACGCATTCGCCACGACGCACAGCCTGTCGCTCCAGCAGACGCTCTACGCGATGGGCCGCCGGATGCTGGAAGAGCGTCCGGAACTGTGCGAGGTGCGGATGTCGATGCCGAACAAGCACCACTTCCTGGTCGACCTGGAGCCGTTCGGAATGGACAACGACAACGAGGTCTACTTCGCGGCGGACCGCCCGTACGGGTTGATCGAGGGCACCGTGCTCACCGACGACGCGCCGGACGCTCCGTCCGCCTGGAACTGAGGAGGCGGCGACATGGAGTTCCTGCGCCCGGCGACCTGGGCGGACGCCCTGGCCGCGAAGCACGGGACGCCGGCGGCGCTGCCGATCCAGGGCGGCACCGACGTCATGGTGGAGATCAACTTCGACGTGCACCGGCCGGCGGCGCTGCTGGACCTGAACCGGGTCCGCGAGCTGACCGAGTGGGACGAGGTGGACGGCCGCCTCCGCATCGGCGCGGGCGTCCCGTACGTGCGGGTGATCGGCGAGCTGGGGGACCGGCTGCCGGGCCTCGCGCAGGCGTCCCGGACGGTCGGCTCCCCGCAGATCCGCAACCGGGGCTCGGTCGGCGGCAACCTGGGCGCCGCCTCGCCCGCGGGCGACAGCCATCCGCCGCTGCTGGCGGGGGACGCGGTGATCGAGGTGGAGTCGGCGGAGCGCGGCGTCCGGATGATCCCGGCGACCGAGTTCTACCTGGGCGTGAAGCGGAACGCGCTGGAGCCGGACGAGCTGATCCGCGCGGTCTGGACCGCTCCCGCGCCCGGCCCGCAGTACTTCTCCAAGATCGGCACGCGGAACGCGATGGTGATCGCCGTCTGCTCGTTCGCGGTAGCGCTGCACCCGGCGGAGCGTCGCGTCGGCACGGGCGTCGGCTCCGCCGCCCCCACCCCGCGCCGCGCGACCGCCGCCGAGGAGTTCATCTCGAACGAACTCGACTGGGACGGCCGCGGCCAGCTCACCGACGCCGCGGCCCAGCGGTTCGGCGAGCTGGTCCGCGAGGCCGCCGCGCCGATCGACGACGTCCGCGGCACCGCCGACTACCGCAAGCACGCCCTGTCGGTGATGGCGCGCCGCACGCTGACCTGGGCCTGGAACGAGCACCGCGCCGAGCGAAGGGAGGCTTCCTGATGCGCGTCAACGTCACCGTCAACGGCTCGAAGGAGACCGTCGACGATGTGTGGGAGGGCGAGAGCCTGCTCTACCTGCTGCGGGAGCGGATGGGCCTCCCCGGCTCGAAGAACGCCTGCGAGCAGGGCGAATGCGGATCCTGCACGGTCTACCTCGACGGCGTCCCGGCCTGCGCGTGCCTCGTCGCGGCCGGCCAGGTCGAGGGACGCGAGGTCCGCACCGTCGAGGGCCTGGCGGAGGGGCAGCCCGGTGACGAGCGGCTCGACCCCGTCCAGCAGGCGTTCCTGGAGGCGGGCGCCGTCCAGTGCGGGTTCTGCACGCCCGGCCTGATCGTCCAGTCCCACGACCTGATCGAACGCAACCCCGCGCCGTCCGACGCCGAGATCCGCGAGGCGCTGGCCGGCAACCTGTGCCGCTGCACCGGCTACGAGAAGATCCTGGACGCGGTGCGGCTGGCGGCCCGGCGAAAGGCTGCACTGAAGTGACGACCATCATCGAGAACGCGCACGTCGTGACCGTGTCCGGGGACGAGCACCCCGGCGGCCACATCGTGATCGAGGGCGACCGGATCACCGCCGTCGGCGCCGGCCCGGCCCCGGAGATCGCGGGCGCCGACCGGATCGACGGGACCGGCTGCCTCGCCACCCCCGGTCTGGTCAACGCGCACCACCACCTGTACCAGTGGGCGAGCCAGGGCCTCGCCACCGACAACACGCTGTTCGAGTGGCTCACCACCCTCTACAAGCCGTGGTCGAAGATGGACGCCGACGTCGTCGCGGGCGCGGCGAGCGCCGGGCTCGGGTGGCTCGCCAAGTCCGGCTGCACCACCTCGTCCGACCACCACTACCTGTTCCCGCGCGGGCGCGGCGACCTGTTCGACGCCGAGATCGAGGCGGCGGCGGAGCTGGGCATCCGGTTCCAGCCGTGCCGCGGCTCGATGGACCGGGGCGAGTCGCAGGGCGGCCTCCCGCCGGACGAGGTCGTCGAGGATCTCGACACCATCCTCACCGAGACGGCCGCGGCCATCGACCGGTACCACGACGCCTCGCCCGGCTCGATGCTGCGCATCTCGGTGGCGCCGTGCTCCCCGTTCTCCGTCACCCGCGACCTACTCGTCCGGTCGGCGGAGCTGGCGCGCGACAAGGGCGTCCGGCTGCACACCCACCTCGCCGAGACGCTCGACGAGGAGGAGCACACCAACGAGCAGTTCGGCATGACCCCGACCGAGTACATGGACTCGATCGGCTGGCTCGGCCCGGACGTGTGGCTCGCGCACTGCGTCCACCTGCACGACACCGACATCAAGCGGCTCGCCGAGACGAGCACCGGCACCGCGCACTGCCCGAGCTCCAACGCGCGGCTCGGCGCCGGCATCGCCCGCGTCTCGCACCTGCTGGAGGCGGGCGCGACGGTCGGGATGGGCGTGGACGGGTCGGCGTCGGCGGAGTTCGTCCCGCTCGCCGGGGAGATCCGGCAGGCGATCTACATGCAGCGCGCCCGCTACGGGCCGACCGCGCTGACCGCCCGGCAGGCCCTGAAGATGGCGACGCTCGGCGGCGCCCGCTGCCTCGGCCGCGACGACGAGATCGGCACCCTCGAACCCGGCAAGCTCGCCGACGTCGCGCTGTGGCGGGTCGACGGCTTCCACGCCGCCGTCGACGACCCGGTGGTCGCGTTCGCGTTCGGCGGTACCCCGCCGCTGGAGCGGCTGCTCGTCGGCGGCCGGACGATCGTCGCCGCCGACACGCTCGTCTCCGTCCCGCAGGACGTGGTCGGACGGCGCGGCGCCGACGCGCACCGGCGCCTCATGCGACTCGCGGAGGAGGTCCTCTAGATGGCGGCCCCTGTGAAAAGCCCCGGCCCGGTCAAGAGCCCCGGCCACGTCGTCGCGCCCGGCATCGGCGGCGTCGGCGACAGCCCGCTGCGCCCCGACGGCACCCTCAAGGTCGCCGGTGAGTTCGCGTACGCGTCCGACCTGTGGATGGACGGGATGCTGTGGGGCGCGACGCTGCGCAGCCCGCACCCCCGCGCCCGCATCCGGTCGATCGACATCGGCCCCGCGCTGGCGACGCCGGGGGTGCACGCCGTCCTCACCCACGAGGACGTCCCCGGCCGCAAGGTGTACGGGGAGGACCACACCGAGGACCAGCCCGTTCTCGCGATCGGGGAGGTCCGGCACCAGGGCGAGCCGGTCGCGGTCGTCGCCGCCGACCACCCGGAGATCGCGCGCCGCGCCATGGAGCGCATCGCCGTCGACTACGAGGTGCTGGAGCCGATCACCGACCCCCGCGCCGTGATCGCCGACCCGGAGCGGCTGAAGGTGCAGGCGCGCGGCGGCATCACCCGGCACCAGCCCGTCCGTGTCGGGGACGTGGACGCCGCGCGCGCACATGCCGAGGTCGTCGTGTCGGAGGAGTTCTCGGTCGGCATCCAGGACCAGGCGTTCCTCGGGCCGGAGGCCGGCCTCGCGATCCCGGCGGAGGACGGCGGCGTCGACCTGTACGTCTCCACGCAGTGGATGCACAACGACCTGTCGCAGATCGCGCCCTGCCTCGGCCTGGACGAGTCGCAGGTGCACATGACCCTCGCCGGCGTCGGCGGCGCGTTCGGCGGCCGCGAGGACCTGTCGGTGCAGATCCACGCGGCGATGCTCGCCCTGCACACCGGCAAGCCGGTGAAGATGTCGTACAACCGGTACGAGTCGTTCTTCGGCCACGTCCACCGGCATCCCGCCTGGATGCGGTACGAGTACGGCGCCACGGCCGACGGGAAGCTGGTCTACGCCGACGTCGAGATCATCCTGGACGGCGGCGCGTACACCTCGTCCACCCGGAACGTCACCGGCAACGCCGCGTCGCTCGGCGTCGGCCCGTACGAGATCCCGAACATCAAGATCGACGCGTACGGGGTCTACACGAACAACCCGCCCTGCGGCGCGATGCGCGGATTCGGCGCCGTGCAGGCGTGCTTCGCCTACGAGTCGATGATGGACAAGCTCGGCGCGGCCTGCGGGCTGAGCCCGGTCGAGATCCGCCGCCGCAACGCCGTCTCGCAGGGCTCCAGGCTTGCGACCGGCCAGGTCATCGAGTCGCCGGCGCCGCTCGCGGAGATGCTGGCCCGGCTGGAGGCCATGCCGATGCCTCCGGCCTGCGACCCGTCCGACATCCGGAACCTGCCCGGCGGCGCGTCCCAGACCACGCATGGCGAGGGCGTGGTGCGCGGCGTCGGCTACGGCGTCGGCATCAAGAACATCTGCTTCTCCGAGGGCTTCGACGACCTGGCCACCGCCCGCGTCCGGCTGGAGGTCATCGGAGGCGAGCCGACCGCGCTCGTGCACACCGCCGCCGCCGAGGTCGGGCAGGGGCTCGTCACCGTCCAGGCGCAGGTCGCGCGGACGGAGCTGGGCGTCCAGAAGGTCACGATCGCCCCGGCGGACAACCGGGTCGGCGACGCCGGCTCGTCCAGCGCGTCCCGCCAGTCGTACATGTCCGGCGGCGCCGTCAAGACCGCCTGCGAGGCCGTCCGCGCCGAGCTGCTCGCCCGCGCCGCCCGCCGGTACGGCCACGACGACCTCTCCGCCGTCGGCGGGAAGATCGTCTCGCGGACGGCCGGGGTGCTCGGCAGCATCGAGGACGTCCTCGGCGACGACGCCATCGAGGAGACCCGCGAGTTCCACCACCGGCCCACGACCGGCATGGACCCGGTCACCGGCCAGGGCGTCACCCACACCCAGCTCGCCCTGTGCGTGCACCGCGCCGTCGTGGACGTCGACGTCGACCTCGGCCTGGTCAAGGTGGTCGAGATGGCCGCCGTCCAGGACGTCGGGAAGATCCTCAACCGGCTGTCGCTGGAGGGCCAGATCCACGGCGGCTCCGCGCAGGGCCTCGGCCTCGCCGTGATGGAGGAGATCGTCGTGTCCGGCGGCCTCGTCCGCAACCCGTCCTTCACCGACTACCTCATCCCGACCATCCTCGACATGCCGCCGATGCGGCTCGACATCCTCGAGAACCCCGACCCGGACGCCCCATACGGGCTCCGCGGCGCCGGAGAGCCACCCACGCTCTCCTCCACGCCCGCGATCGTCGCCGCCGTCCGCGACGCCACGGGCAGAGCGCTCACCCGAGTGCCGGTTCGACCGGAGCACATCATCACCGCAGGAGTCTCCGGCTAGCGATTGATCAACAGGGGCGGCCCGCGCTCCGTTCTCGGGGGACGGCGCGGGCATCCACCCCACAACCGCACCCTGATCGACCCGCACGGACGGCCCATAGGGGCCGCGCCGGTGGCCGATCACGCCCCCATGCCAGCCCCGGGGGGCGACCCCGGACCCCGGAAAGAGGGCACGAACCGTGACCGAGACCCAGGAGAGGCTTCCGGAGAAGCCGTCCACCCCCGACCGTTCCGCGTTCGACCGGTTCTTCGACCTGCGCGGGCGGGGCACGACCGTCGCCCGCGAGGTGCGCGGCGGGCTCACCACCTTCGTCGCGATGGCCTACCTGGTCATCCTCATCCCGCTGATCATCGGTGACGCGAAGGACGTCACCGGCGCCACCCTGAACCCCGCGCAGCTCACCACGATGGTCGCGCTGTCGGCCGGGCTGAGCACGCTGCTGATGGGCCTGGTCGGCAACGCGCCGCTGGCGATGGCGGCCGGCCTCGGCGTGACGCCGATCGTGGTGTTCCAGGCCGCGCCGCACATGACCTGGCCGCAGGCGATGGGCCTGGTCGTGCTGGAGGGCGTGGTGATCGTGCTGTTCGCGGTCACCGGGATCCGGCAGCTGATCATGGACGCGATCCCGCTGGCGATCAAGCAGGCGATCGGCGTCGGCATCGGCGCGTTCATCGCGCTGATCGGCCTGGTGGACGCCGGGTTCGTCGGCCACCACGACACCGCGTCCACACCCGTCCAACTCGGCGTGTTCGGGCAGCTCGTCGGCTGGCCGGTGCTGGTGTTCTGCGCGGGCCTGGTGCTGACGCTCGTGCTGTTCATCCGCAAGGTGCCGGGCGCGATCCTGATCGGCATCGTCGCCGCGACCGTGTTCGCCGTCATCGTCGACAAGGTCGCGAAGGTGGACCCGAAGACGTGGGGCGCGGTCGAGCCGAAGCTGCCGCACTCGATCGCCGCGACGCCCGACTTCGGGCTGCTGTTCAAGGTCGACCTGTTCGGCGGGTTCGGCCGGGCCGGCGTCGTCACCGCGACCGTCGTGCTGTTCACGCTGGTCCTGTCCGGGTTCTTCGACGCGATGGGGACGATCCTCGGCGTCTGCGAGGAGGCCGGGATGACCGACGAGAAGGGCAGGCTGCCCGGCCTCAGCCGCATCCTCACCGTGGACGGGTTCGGCGCGATCGTCGGCGGCGGCGTCAACGGGTCGGCGAACACGGCGGTCGTGGAGTCGGCCGCCGGCGTCGCCGAGGGCGCCCGCACCGGCCTCGCCAGCGTCGTCACCGGGCTGCTGCTCACCGCGCTGATCTTCCTGACACCGCTCGCCGGAGTGGTCCCGGTCGGCGCCGCCGCGCCCGCGCTCGTCGTCGTCGGCGCACTGATGATGTCGCACGCCCGCAAGATCGACTGGGCCGACATGGAGATCGCCGTCCCGGCGTTCCTCACCGTCGTGCTGATGCCGTTCACCTACTCGATCACGGTCGGCGTCGCCGCCGGCGTGCTCGTCTACACCCTGCTCAAGGTGGCGCGGGGGAGGTTCGCGGAGATCCACTGGCTGCTGTACCCGCTGTCGCTGGTCTTCGTCGCCTACTTCGCGCTCCACCCCATCGAGGAAGCCCTGGGCATCAAGTGAGGCCTCGAGAGAGATGAGGACCGTTCATGCGTGAGATCGCCGAGCGGCTGGCCGCCTGGAACGACGCCGGTGTCCGGTACGCCGTTGCCGTCGTGGTGTCCGTACGGGGCAGCGCGCCGCGCGCGCCAGGCGCGGCGATGGCCGTGTCCGCCGGCGGGGAGGCCGTCGGGAGCGTGTCCGGCGGCTGCGTCGAGAGCGCGGTGTACGAGCTGTGCCGCGAGGCCCTCGACACCGGCGGGACCGTCCGCGAGACGTTCGGCTACAGCGACGACGACGCGTTCGCCGTCGGCCTGACCTGCGGCGGGACGGTCGAGGTGCTCGTCCAGCCGGGGCCGTTCCCCGCGTCGGCGCTCACGTATGACGAACCGGTGGCGGTCGCCCACCTGATGGACGGACCGGGCGTCCTGACCGTCCACGCGTCCCACCACACCGGCACCACCGGACGCGCCGACGTCGACCGGGCCGTGGTCGCCGAGGCCCGCGCCATGCTCGACGCGGGCAGGACCGGGATCATCTCCGTGAGGTGCCGGGACGACGTGGAGGCGTTCGTCCACAGCTACGCGCCGCCACCGCGCCTGCTCGTCTTCGGCGCGATCGATCATGCGGCGGCGCTCGCGCGGCAGGGGAGCGTCCTCGGTTACCGCGTGACGGTCTGCGACGCGCGGCCCGTCTTCGCCACGCCGGCCCGCTTCCCCGGCGCCGACGAGGTGGTCGTCGACTGGCCGCACCGCTACCTCGCCGCCGAGGCGGAACGCGGCGCGCTCGACGGCCGGACGGTGGTGTGCGTGCTGACCCATGACGCCAAGTTCGATGTCCCGCTGTTGAAGGTCGCGCTGCGGCTGCCCGTCGCCTACGTCGGGGCGATGGGGTCGCGGCGCACCCATCACGACAGGCTCGCCCGGCTGCGCAAGGCCGGGCTGTCCGACCGGGAGCTGGCGCGGCTGCGCTCCCCGATCGGGCTCGACCTCGGGGCCCGCACCCCGGAGGAGACCGCGCTGGCGATCGCGGCGGAGTTCACCGCCGCGCGCCGCGACGGCACCGCGCTGCCCCTCGGGCAGATCAACGGGCCGATCCACCACGACCGGGCCGCCGTCGCGGCGGCCCAGTGAACGGAGGAGAGGACGTGCCACCCCTGTTTCTCAACGGAGGCGCGATGCGCGGGGGCCCGCTGCATCACCTGCTGGACGGGGCGCCGCTCGTCGCGTCCACCGGCACCGCGCCCCGCTACCGCTTCTACTCGGTCGGGGACCGCTGCCCGGCCCTGTCGCCCGTCGCGCACGGAGGCAGCCGCGTCGCCGGCGAGGTGTACGAGGTGTCCCTGGACGTGCTGCGCGACCGGCTGCTGCCCGCCGAGCCGTCCGAGCTGGAGCTCGGCGTGATCGAGCTGGACGACGGGTCGTCGGCGCTCGCCATGCTGCTGCGCCGGCCGTACACCTCCTATGTCGGGCTGACCGACATCACCGAACATGGCAGCTGGCAGAGCTACCAGAGTTCGAAGGAGGCCGCATGAGCGGCAAGTGGGCCGTCAACTGCTCGATCCTGTTCACCGACCTGCCGCTGCTGGAGCGGCCCGCCGCCGCGAAGGACGCGGGGTTCGGCGCCGTCGAGTTCTGGTGGCCGTGGCCGGGCGTGCCCGTGCCGTCCGCGTCCGAGGAGGACGCGTTCTGCCAGGCCGTCGAGGACGCCGGCGTCCAGCTCATCGGCCTCAACCTGTACGCGGGCGACATGCCGGCGGGGGAGCGGGGCGTCCTGTCGGATCCGGCGCGCGCCACCGAGTTCCGCGCGAGCGTGGACGTCACCGCCCGCATCGCCGAGCGGACGGGCGTCCGGATGTTCAACGCGCTCTACGGGCAGCGCCTCGACGGCGTCGCCGCGTCCGAACAGGACCGGGTCGCCACGCAGAACCTCGTCCACGCGGCCCGCAAGGTCGGCGCGTTCGGCGGGACGCTGCTGATCGAGCCACTCGCGCGGGGCCTGAACGGCGCCTATCCGCTGGAGACCGCCGCCGACGCGATGGCGGTCGTGGAGCGCGCCCGCGCGGCCGGGGCGGGCGACGTCAAGTTCCTGTTCGACACATTCCACCTGGTCAGCAATGGCGACGACCTGGAGAAGGCCGCCCGGCAGCACGCCGCCGACATCGGCCACGTGCAGATCGCCGACGCGCCCGGGCGCGGCCGTCCCGGCACCGGCGGCATCGACTTCGGCGCGCTGTTCGCGCTCCTCGACGAGATCGGCTACCGCGGCCGTATCGCCCTGGAGTACGTGGACCCGCAGCCGGACTTCGCATGGATGGAGAACCACCGCACATGAGCAAGATCGGATTCATCGGGCTGGGCATCATGGGCGCGCCGATGGCGGCCCACCTGGTCCGCGCGGGGCACGACGTGACCGGCTACGACGTCGTCCCGAAGGGTGTGGACGCGCTGGTCGCGGCGGGCGGGTCGGCGGCGTCCGGGGTGCCGGGCGCGGTCGCCGGCGCGGACGTCGTCGTCACGATGCTGCCGCAGGACGAGCACGTCGAGGCCGTGTACTTCGGCCCGGACGGGGTCCTGGAGAACGCCGCGCCCGGCGCGCTGTGCGTCGACTTCTCCACGATCCGCCCCGAGACGTCCGTCCGGGTCGCCGGGGCGGGGCGGGAGCGCGGGCTGCGGGTGCTGGACGCGCCGGTCAGCGGCGGCGAGAAGGGCGCGCGGGACGCCGTCCTGTCGATCATGGTCGGCGGGGACGAGGCGGACGTCGCCGCCGCCGCGCCGATCTTCGACGCGGTCGGCAGGACCGCGGCGCGGGTCGGCGGCAGCGGTGCGGGCCAGTACGTCAAGGCCGCCAACCAGCTGATCGTCGGCGGCACGTACGCGCTGGTCGCCGAGGCGATCGTGCTGATGGAGGCGGCCGGGGTGGACGCCCGCGCCGGGATCGACGTGATCGCCGGCGGGCTCGCCGCCAGCCGCATCCTCGACCTCAAGCGCGCCTCGATGCTGGACCGCGAGTTCGCCCCCGGCTTCCGCATCGACCTGCACCACAAGGACATGGGCATCGCGACCGCCGCCGCCCGGTCAGCCGAGGTGTCGCTGCCGATGACGGGCATGGTCGCCCAGCTCATCGCCGCCGCCCGCGCCCGCGGCTACGGCTCCCTCGACCACTCCGCGCTGCTGAAGGTCGTCGAGGACCTCTCCGGCCGCGCCACCGACACGGCCTCCGGCACCACCGCGGCCTGACCCGAAGGGAACACAGACATGCCGAAGATTCCCGTCATGCGGGCGGTGGTCGAGGTCCTGAAGTCCGAGGGCGTGGACGTCGCGTACGGCTGCCCCGGAGCCGCGATCCTGCCGCTGTACAAGGCGATGGAGGAGGACGGCGGGATCGCCCACCTGATCGTCCGGCACGAGGAGGGCGCGACGCACATGGCCGACGGCTGGGCGCGCACGACCGGCGGCGTCGGCGTCGCGATCGGCACCTCAGGGCCGGCCGGCACCAACATGATCACCGGCCTCTACACCGCGCACGCCGACTCCGTCCCGATCCTGTGCATCACCGGGCAGGCCGCGTCCGACAAGCTGCACCAGGAGGCGTTCCAGGCCGTCGACATCGTGTCGATCGCCGAGCCCGTCACCAAGTGGGCGGTGCAGGTGAAGGAGGCCGCGCAGGCGCCGTGGATCTTCCGGGAGGCGTTCCGGATCGCGCGCAGCGGCCGTCCCGGGCCCGTCCTGATCGACCTGCCGATCGACGTGCAGAAGCAACTGATCGAGTGGGACGTCTCGATCGACGCGCCGCTGCCGGTCGCGAAGGCCGAGCCGCATCCGCCGCGCGTCGAGAAGGCCCTCGACCTGCTGCTGGCGGCGGAGCGTCCGCTGATCCTCGCGGGCGGCGGCGTGATCCTCGCCGACGCGCACGCCGAGCTGGTGGACCTGGCCGAGCTGCTGCAGATCCCCGTCCAGGCGACGCTGATGGGCAAGGGCGCGATGGACGAGGACCATCCGCTCTATGCCGGTATGACCGGCGTGCAGACGTCGCAGCGGTACGGTAACGCCTCGTTCCTGGAATCCGACCTGGTCCTGGCGCTGGGCGCCCGGTTCGGCGACCGGCACACCGGGCAGCTCGACGTCTACCGCGAGGGACGGACGTTCGTCCACGTCGACATCGAGCCGACGCAGATCGGGAAGGTGTTCGGGCCCGACCTCGGGATCGTGTCCGACACCCGGCTGTTCCTCCGCGCGATCATCGACCTGGCGCGGGCGCGCGGCGCGGGCCGTCCGGCGGGGGAGTGGGTCGCCCGGATCCAGGAGCTGAAGGCGACGCTGACCCGGCGCGAGGACTTCGACGACGTCCCGATCAAGGCGCCTCGCGTCTACAAGGAGATCAACGAGTTCTACGGGTCCGACACCTACTTCGTCACAGCGATCGGGCTGTACCAGATCTGGGGCGGCCAGCACCAGAAGGCGGCCAAGCCCCGGCACTACCAGGTGTGCGGGCAGGCCGGGCCGCTCGGCTGGGAGATCCCGGCCGCGATCGGCGTCAAGACGGCCCTCGCCCGCACCGAGCCGGACGCCGAGGTGGTCGGGATCGTCGGCGACTACTCGTTCCAGTTCCTCGTGGAGGAGCTGGCGGTGGCCGCGCAGTACGACGTCCCGTTCGTGCTGATCATGCTGAACAACGAGTACCTCGGGCTGATCCGGATGGCGCAGGACCACAGCGGCTATGACATGAACTACGAGGTGGACATCCGCTACGACGAGCACGGCACCGACAACGTCAAGATCATGGAGGCGTACGGCTGCGCCGGCCGCCGGGTGCTGGAGCCCGGCGACATCCGGCCCGCGCTGGAGTGGGCGCGCAAGGAGGCCGCCCGCACCTCCCGGCCCGTGCTCGTCGAGATCATGATCGAGCGGGAGGCGGACACCGCCAACGGCGTGCGGATCGACGACGTCCGCGAGTACGAACCCGTCCCGTAGAAGGCGTTCCGTAGAACGCGTTCCGGAGAGGAGGCAGGCGTGCGGGGACACGTGCTGATCGCGCCCGACAAGTTCAAGGGCTCGCTGACCGCCGCCGAGGTCGCCGGGCACGTCGCGGCCGGGCTCGCGCGGGCGTGCCCGCACGTGCCCCTCGCGCTGCTGCCCGTCGCCGACGGCGGGGACGGCACCGTCGAGGCGGCCGTGGCCTGCGGGTTCACCGAGGTCCGGACGACGGTGTCCGGGCCGACCGGGCGGCCGGTCGCCGCGTCCTACGCCGTCCGCGACCGGACGGCGGTGATCGAGCTGGCCGAGGCGTCCGGGCTGCGGCGGCTGCCCGGCGGGACCCCGGCGCCACTGGAGGCGTCCAGCCGGGGCACCGGCGAGCTGGTCGGCGCGGCGATCGAGCGCGGCGCGACCCGGATCGTCCTCGGACTCGGCGGCAGCGCCGGCACCGACGGCGGCGCGGGGATGGCCGCCGCGCTCGGCGCCCGGCTCCTCGACGCGTCCGGCGAGCCGCTGCCGCCCGGCGGCGGCGCGCTGCGTTCGCTCGCCTCGATCGACCCGGGCGGCCTGCCGTCCCGGCTGCGCGGCGTGACGGTCGTCGTGGCGAGCGACGTCGACAACCGCCTCCTCGGCCCGGACGGCGCCGCCGGGGTCTTCGCCCCGCAGAAGGGCGCGACCGCGGCGGACGTCCGGGCCCTGGAACGCGGCCTCGCCCGGCTGGACGAGGTCGCCCGCCGCGACCTCGGCGCATACGCGGCGGCCCGTCCGGGCGCGGGGGCGGCGGGCGGCACCGGGTTCGGCGCGATGGCGTTCCTCGGCGCCACCGTCCGTCCCGGCATCGCCTACCTGCTCGACCTGCTCGGCTTCCCCGCCCGCGTCGCGGGCGCCCGGCTGGTGATCACCGGTGAGGGGTCGCTGGACCGGCAGTCGCTGCGCGGCAAGGCGCCGGTCGGCGTCGCCCGCGCCGCGGCCCGGCACGGCGTCCCCGCGATCGCCGTCGCCGGACGGTGCGCGCTCACCGGCGAGCAGCTCCGCAAGGCCCGCTTCCAGGAAGCGCACGCGCTCACCGACCTCGAACCCGACCCGGAGCGGTGCATGGCCGAGGCCGGCCCGCTCCTCGAACGGCTGGCCGAACGCATCGGCCGCGAATGGCCCGCCCTGGGAGGAGCCGCGTGACGTACGACCTGGTGATCCGGTCCCGGCGGGCCGTCCTGCCGGACGGTGAGCGCCCCGCCGCCGTCGCCGTCGCGGACGGCCGCGTCGCGGAGATCGGCGGCTACTCCGCGGATCTGCCCGCCGCGTCCGACCTCGACCTCGGCTCGACGGCGCTGCTGCCCGGACTCGTCGACACCCACGTCCACATCAACGAACCGGGCCGCACCGAATGGGAGGGGTTCGCGACCGCGACCGCCGCCGCCGCGGCCGGCGGCGTCACCACGCTGATCGACATGCCGCTGAACTCGCTGCCGCCGACCGTGTCGGCCGCCGCGCTCGCGGCCAAGCGCGCCGCCGCGTCCGGGAAGCTGCACGTGGACGTCGGGTTCTGGGGCGGCGCGATCCCCGGGAACGTGCCGTCGCTGCGCCCCCTGCACGACGGCGGCGTCTTCGGGTTCAAGTGCTTCGCGTCCGACTCCGGCGTGCCGGAGTTCCCGCCCCTCGACGCCGGCGGGATGCGGGCGGCGTTCCGCGAGATCGCCTCGTTCGGCGGGCTCGTCATCGTCCACGCCGAGGACCCGTCCGCCCTCACCACCCCGGCCGACGGGGGATACGCGGCGTTCCTGGCGTCGCGTCCGCCGTCCGCCGAACGCCGCGCCGTCGAGCAGGTCGTCCGGCTCGCCGAGGAGACCGGCGTGCGCGCCCACATCCTCCACCTGTCCGCCGCGGACTGCCTCGACCCGCTCGCCAAGGCGCAGTCGGACGGTCTTCCGATCACCGCCGAGACCTGCCCCCACTACCTGACCCTGACCGCGGCCGAAGCAAGCGGGCCGGCGTACAAGTGCTGCCCGCCGATCCGCGACCCCGCGAACCGCGACGCGCTCTGGCAGGGACTCGCGTCGGGCGTCATCTCATGCGTGGTCAGCGACCACTCGCCCTCCACACCCGACCTCAAACAGGGCGACTTCGCCACCGCCTGGGGCGGGATCTCCTCCCTCCAGCTCGGCCTGCCCGCCGTCTGGACGGCCGCCCGCGCGCGCGGGCACGACCTCGCGGCGGTCGTCCGCTGGATGGCCGAGGCCCCCGCCGCGCTCGCCGCCGTCCCCGGCAAGGGCCGCATCGCCGTCGGCGGCGGCGCCGACCTCGTCGCGTTCGACCCCGACGCACCCTTCACCGTCGACCCCGCGCGGCTCCGCCACCGCCACCCCGTCACGCCCTACGAGGGCCGCACGCTCACCGGGACCGTCCGGACGACCTGGCTGCGCGGCACCCCCGTCACCGGCACCGCGTCCGGACGCATGCTCGCCCGAAAGGACACTCCTTGAGCGACTTCACGACCCTCCCCGACCTGGCCGTCCGCACCCTCGGTGGCTCGGTCACGGCGGCCAGCGACGAGTCCTTCGAGGAGAAGGAGAACCTGATCAACCCGTGGGCGCCGGCCTTCCGCCCCGAGACGTTCGGCCCGAAGGGCCAGGAGTACGACGGCTGGGAGACCCGCCGGCGCCGCGAACCCGGCCACGACTGGGCGCTGGTCCGGCTCGGCCTGCCCGGCGTGGTCCGCGGCGTCGTCATCGACACCGCCTGGTTCAAGGGCAACTACCCGCCGCACGCGTCCGTCGAGGCCTGCGCGGTGGACGGCCACCCCGCCGACCTCTCCGGCGCCGGCTGGGTGGAGATCGTCCCGAAGAGCCCGCTGACGGGCGACGCCGCGCACGCGTTCCCCGTGGACGTCGAGCGCCTCTTCACGCACGTCCGGCTGAACATGTTCCCGGACGGCGGCATCGCCCGCCTGCGCGTGCACGGCGACGTCGTCCCCGACCCGGCGTTCCTCACCGGCCTGACCGTCGACCTGGCCGCGCTGGAGAACGGCGCCCGCGTCGTCGAATGCTCGAACATGTTCTACTCGTCGCCCGACAACATGCTGTTCCCCGGCCTGGCCCGCAACCAGGCGGAGGGCTGGGAGACCGCCCGCCGCCGCGAACCCGGCAACGAGTGGGCCCTCGTCCGCCTCGCCGCCGCCGGCACCATCCGGCTCGCCGAGATCGACACCACGAACCTGAAGTTCAACGCCCCCGCCGAGGTGTCGCTGACCACCGCCGACGGCGCGCCCCTCCTGCCGCGCACCCGCCTCCAGCCCGACGCCCGCCACCGCTTCCGCCTCGAAACACCCGAGGTCGACCACGTCCGCGTGAACATCTTCCCCGACGGCGGCATAGCCCGCCTCCGGCTGTGGGGCGACCTCGCCCCCGCCGCCGAACGGGCCCTCACCGAACGCCACCGCGCTCTGCTCGCCTAGCCCGACCATCCGGACGGCGGCCACCAGGTGGCCGGCTCGCCGCACCACCTGGCCGCCCTCGCCGCACCCCGGGCCCGCCGCGGGGGTCAGCCCTCGGCGGGCTCCTCCTCGAGGAGGTCGTCGAACTCGCCGTCCTTGACGCCCGCGATGAAGGCGTCCCACTCGGCCTCGGTGAAGTAGAGGATGGGGCCCTCGGGGTTCTTCGCGTCGCGCATCACGACGGCGCGGTCACCGAAGTCCTTGTGCTGGACGGGAACGTCCTTGCCATCGATGAACTCGATGATGACCCCGTCGCTGAGGATCGGTTCCTGCTCGGTCACTGGCACACCTTCTTCGTCCGCTCCGGTCGCGTCCAAGAGTAATGGGCGGTGACCCGCCGCACACCGCAAAGCGGCACCGCGAACGCCGCGGACGGCATCGGCGAAGCAGGAGTGACCATCCACCCGGAAGGCACGACATGAACCGAGAGAACTGGACATGGCCCCGGTGACCACGGCGCGGGAGCCGCGCACACCGCCCGGACGCGGCGAGGAGGACGGCGCGATCATCGCGCGGTCGAGGCGGGAGCCGGAGTGCTTCGCCGGCGTGTTCGACCGGCACTACGGCGCCGTCCACGGGTACGCGGCGCGGCGGCTCGGCACGGGGCTCGCCGACGACGTGGCCGCCGAGACGTTCCTCATCGCCTTCGACCGGCGCGAGACCTACGACGTCGCGCGCGGCGACGCGCGGCCCTGGCTGTACGGGATCGCCTCCAACCTCATCTCCCGGCACCACCGCGCCGAGGTCCGCCAGTACCGGGCCCTCGCCCGCACCGGCGCGTCCGACGTCGCCGAGGGGCACGCCGAACGGGTCGCCGGACGGCTCGACGCGCAGGCGGCGCGCGGCGCGCTCGCGGCGGCGCTCGGCTCGCTGGCCGCCGGCGACCGGGACGTCCTGCTGCTGGTCGCCTGGGCGCAGCTCGGCGTGGGGGAGACCGCCGAGGCGCTCGGCATCCCGGCCGGGACGGCGCGCTCCCGGCTGCACCGGGCCCGCAAGAAGATCCGCGCCGCGCTGGGCGACACCGACCCGCTCCGAGAGGACCTGAACCGATGAACGACCTGGACATGCTGCGCGACACCTGGGCCGAGCCCGCGCCGCCGTCCGGCGCGGCCCGCGCCTCGGCCCGCGCGGCGCTGCTGGAACGCGCCGCCGGGACCCGCCCGGAGGCCCGCCCGGCGCGGCGGTTCCGGCTCCGGCTCCCGCGCCCGGCGGTCCGGCTGGTGGCGGCCGGCGTCCTCGCCGCCGCGGTCGCGGTGGGCGTCACCGTCGTCCAGTCGGGCGGCACGGACGGGCACGGCCGGCCCCGGCCGGTCCTGCCCGGCATCCCGGCGGGCCCGGTGGCCAACGCGTCCGAGGCGCTGGAACGGGCCGCGCAGGCGGCCGAGCGGCGCCCGTTCACCCCGCCGAGGCCCGACCAGTGGGTGTACGTCGAGTCGCGGGTGCGAATGGGCGACACCCCCAACGGCCCCGTCTCCAAGGGCAGGACGCTGGTGACGCGCGACTGGAAGCGCGCGGACGGCAAGAAGGTGGCGGCTCTGGAGCACGGCAGGATCGTGTTCGCGGGCACGATGCCGACGACGCCGCCGTCCGACTACGCCTCCCTCGCGGCGATGCCGACCGACCCGGCCGCCCTGCTGCGCCGGCTCTACCAGCAGATGGGCGGCCTCGGCGACACGGCGGAGGGCCGGTACCAGACCGCGTACTCGATGCTCGGCGCCGTGCTGCGCGACAACCTGCTCCCGCCGAAGACGGAGGCGGCGGTGTTCCGCGCGATCAAGCGGCTTCCGGGCGTGACGCTGGCCCGGGCGCGCGTCCAGGGCCGTCCGGCGCTCGCGCTCGCCCGCCTGGAGGAGGGCTGGCTGCACGAGGAGCTGATGCTCGACCCGACCACCTACCGCTACCTGGGCGAGCAGTCGGTCGCCGTCAAGGACCACACCGGCCACGGCGACGACGGCGACCTCGTGGTGAAGAAAGGCGACGTCCTCAACATGACGATCCGCCTCAAGACCGCCATCGTCGACACCCCCGGCCAGCAACCGTAATTTTCGAACCCCGGCCACAGGTCACGGGCAGGCACGCGGAGCGAGCGCCAGCGAGCGGAGCGGGCCTGCCCGACGGGCGGCAGGACGGTGCGCG
>NZ_BAAAMR010000025.1:0-66286 GCF_039529375.1 Actinomadura napierensis | reverse complement strand
GCCAGCGGAGCGGGAAACGGCCTGTCGGCCGCAACGGGGGTTCCAGGGGGTCGCCCCCCTGGGAAAACACAGCCCCCTGGGTTAATCCAGCAGGCGGTCGGCGGAGATCTCCAGGCGGGCCTGGATCTCGTCGGCGGTGGCCTGGCCGCGGAGCATCTCGATCATCTCCATCGTCCAGACGGAGGACAGCGCCCGGGCGACGACGCGGCGGCGGTCGTCGGCCGGGATGTCGCCGGTCGGGCCGACGGCGGCGCGCAGCATCAGGTTCGTCATCCGGTCGCTGAAGTCGGTCTTGACGTCTGACAGCAGCAGCGAGCGGATCAGCGCCTCGGCGAGCTCGGGCTCGCGCATCAGGCCCCGCGTGGCGCGCATCAGCACCTCGACGGTGCGCTCCGCGGGGGCGCCGCCGCGCGGCGGGCGGCGCTCGATGCTGCGCTCCAGGAGGTCGATCTCCTCGCTGACGACCGCGACGACCAGGTCCATCTTGGACGGAAAGTAGCGGTAGAGGGTGCCGAGGGCGACGCCGGCGCGCTCGGCGACGGTGCGCATCTGCATCGCCTCGATGCCGCCGCGCGAGGCGAGCGCGGCGGCGGCCTGGACGATACGCTTGCGCCGCTGGTGCTGGCTGCGCGAGCGCACGCCCTGCCCCGCGGCCTGGCCCGCCCGCCGGTCCGCCGCGGGACCGCCCGAAGGCTCGTCCCCGGTCACTGTCGGCTCTGCGGTCACGGTCATCCTCCTCGCGCGGGCGCCCGTTGCGCCGCCGCTCCGGCCTCAAGCGTACAGCCCAGGCGAGAACCTGTTATCTGATCGGCCGGGGGCGGTCGGCGGACCGGTGTCCGCGGGGCGGTCACCGATCCCTTACATGCTAGGTGAATCCCCATTTCGCGGGCGATGATCACAGCCCTGGACACAGACTAGAATCTGTTCTACTTTTTCGCCGTGGGCGTCCGTCCGGCCGGCCGCGCCGCCAGGAAGGGAGCGGATGAGTGGACTTCAACCTCGACGAGACCCAGCAGGAGCTGAAGGGGCTCGCGGCGGACCTGCTCGCACGTGAGGCAGCGCAGGAGCGGCTGGAGGCGTTCGAGAAGAGCGGCGCCCCCTACGACGCGGCCACCTGGAAGGCGTTCGCGCAGGCCGGCCTGCTCGGCGCGGTGCTGCCCGAGGACGCCGGCGGTGCGGGGCTCGGGCAGATCGAGCTGGCGGTGATCCTGCGCGAGGTGGGCGCGCGGACGGCGCCGATCCCGGCCTACGCGTCGCTCGCGCTCGCGGCCGTCCCGATCGGCGCGCACGGCACCGCCGAGCAGCGCGCGCTGCTCGCGCCGCTGGCCGCGGGCGACACCGTGCTGACCGGCGCGTACCGGGAGGTCGGACCCGCCGGCGAGATCGCCGCGACGGCCCGCCCCGACGGCGACGGCTACGTGCTGGACGGCGTGAAGACGTTCGTCCCCTACGCGCGGGAGGCGGCGCGCATCCTGGTTCCGGCGCGGGTCGAGGGCGCGGGCGTCGGGGTCTTCCTCGTCGAGCCGTCCGCCGCGACGATCACGCCGCAGCCGTCGGAGACGACCGAGCCGCTGTCGCGGGTCGCGCTCGACGGCGTCCGGGTGGGCGCCGGCGCCCTGCTCGGCGGAGCCGCCGACGGCGCCGCCTGGGACACCCTCCGGCTGACCGCCGTCGCGGGCGCGGTCGCGCTGTCGTCCGGCGTCATCGAGGGCGCGCTCGAGCTCACCAAGGAGTACACCAAGACGCGCGAGCAGTTCGACCGGGCGCTCGCGCAGTTCCAGGCCGTCACGATGCAGGTCAGCGACGTCTACATCGCCAAACGGGCGCTGGACGTGGCCGTCTGGGCGGGGGTGTGGCGGCTCGCCGAGCGCGCCGCCGACGCCGAGGAGCTGCTCACCGTCGCGGCCTACAACGCCTGCGACCCCGTCGTGAAGGCGCTCTACACCTGCCAGCACCTGCACGGCGGCATCGGCCTGGACATCACCTACCCGCTGCACCGCTACTTCGCCTGGGGCAAGCACGCCGGGCACCTGCTCGGCGGCGCGGAGGACCGGCTCGACTCGCTCGGCGCGCTCATCGCCCAGGAGGCCTGAATGTTCATCGACCTGACCGACGAACAGAAGAAGCTCCGCGCCGAACTGCGCGAGTACTTCGAGAACTGCCTGACGGCCGAGCAGCGCGCCGCGATCGCCGCCGACCCGTTCGGCCCGCCCTACCTGGAGCACTGCAAGCGCCTCGGACGCGACGGGATGCTCGGCGTCGCGCTGCCGAAGGAGTACGGCGGCCGCGGGTTCGGCCCGGTGGAGCAGACCATCTTCGCCAACGAGATCGCCCGCGCGGAGGTCACCTACCCGCTGATCACGCTCAACTCCGTCGCGCCGACGATCCTCCAGTACGGCTCGGACGAGCACAAGGAGTTCTTCATCCCGCGCATCCTCGCGGGCGAGTGCCACTTCGCGATCGGCTACAGCGAGCCGGGCGCCGGCACCGACCTCGCCGCGCTGCGCACGACCGCCGTCCGGGACGGCGACCAGTACGTGGTGAACGGCCAGAAGATCTTCACGTCCGGCGCGCAGACCGCCGACTACGTGTGGCTCGCCGCGCGCACCGACCCGTCCGCGAAGAAGCACAAGGGCATCTCGATGCTCATCGTGGACTGCAAGGACCCGGGCTTCTCCTGGACGCCGATCATCACGATGGACGGCGCGCACCACACCAACTCCACCTACTTCCAGGACGTCCGCGTCCCCGCCGACATGCTGATCGGCGGGGAGAACAACGGCTGGGACCTGATCGTCAACCAGCTCAACCACGAGCGGGTCACGCTCGGCCCGGCGGGCAACATCGGGCACACCCGCAACCGGTTCGAGCGCTGGGCCCGCGCGACGCCCGGACGCGACGGCCGCCCGCTCATCGAGGAGCCCGCCGTCCGGCGCGCGCTGGCGCAGGTGCACGCCTACCTGCGCGTCAACGAGATCCTCAACTGGCAGGTCGCGGCGAACCAGGACCTCGGCTGGCTCGGCGCGGCCGACGCGTCCGCCACGAAGATCTACGCTTCGGAGCGGGTGCAGGAGGTCGGCCGGATCGTCGGGGACGTGCTCGCCCGGTACGGCGACCCGGGCCACCCGGCCACGGCCGAGTTCATGAGGGTGACCGACCGGATGGCCAAGGGCGCGCTCGTGCTGACCTTCGGCGGCGGCGTCAACGAGATCCAGCGCGAGCTGATCGCGATGATCGGCCTCGGCCTGCCGCGCGCCCCGCGCTGACCCGGACGAGGAGACCTGGTGCACGACGAACTGATGGCCCTCGCCGGACGGCTGTCCGCCGCCGGCGGGCAGGCCGCGCTGCCCTGCCCCGACCCGGTGAACGCCGCGATGATCCGGAACTGGACGCAGGCGCTCGGCGACACCGGGACCTGGGACGACGTGGCGCCGCCCGCGATGATCCAGGTGTGGTCGATGCCCGGACTGGCCCGCCGGCCGGACCAGAAGGGCGTCGCGGACGACCCGCTGCGGCTGCTCGACGAGGCCGGTTACACCGGCATCGTCGCGACCAACTGCGACCAGACGTACGACCGCTACGTGAAGGTCGGCGAGCGGTTGTGGACGCGGATGCGCTTCGGCGGTGTCACCGGCCCGAAGAAGACCGCCATGGGCGAGGGCTACTTCGTCACCTGGTACCAGTCCTGGTACGACGAGAACGACGAGCGCGTCGCCGAGATGCTGTTCCGGGTGCTGAAGTTCAAGCCGAACAAGCAGCAGCCGCCGGCCGCGGGCGGCAGGTACCCGCTGCAACCCGCGATCGGCCGCGACACCGCGTTCTTCTGGGACGGCGTCAACGCGGGCGAACTGCGCATCCAGCGGTGCGCGGACTGCGGCGCGCTCCGCCACCCGCCCGGTCCGATGTGCGCGAAGTGCCAGTCGCCGAACCGCGACTACGTCGTGGCGAGCGGGCGGGGCGAGGTGCACAGCTACGTCGTCCACCACCACCCGCCCGTCCCCGGCCGGACGCCCCCGTTCGTCGTCGCGGTCGTGGAGCTGGAGGAGGGCGTGCGGATCGTCGGGAACGTCAACGGCTGCGCGCCCGAGGACGTCGAGGTCGGCATGCCCGTCCGGCTGGTCTTCGAGCGGATGGACGACGAGCTCGTCCTGCCTCAATGGACCCCGGCGGACGCGCCGCCACCGCCGGAGGAGCCCGCCGCCGAACCTGTCGCCGAATCTCCTGCAGACGGGTTGCGTATCGACCTGACGCCGACGTTCATCATCTCGACGGCCATCGCGACGCGCGACTTCATGCCCGTCCACCACGACCCCGCGCTGGCCCGCGCCCAGGGCTCGAAGGACATCTTCGTCAACATCCTGACCAGCGTCGGGCTCGTCCAGCGGTACGCGCTGGAGACCGTCCCGGGCGCGGCGCTGGAGAGCGTCGAGGTCCGCCTCGGCGCCCCCGCCTACGCCGGCGACGCCCTCACCCTGACCGGCGACCGCGTCGACGAGCGCACCCTCCGCGTCCGCGGCGCGGTGAGTCTCGGCGACCACCTCACCGCCACGGTCCGCTTCAGGGGGAACGCATGAGCCTGTCCGGAAAGGCCGCCATCGCCGGGATCGGCGCGACCGAGTTCTCCAAGGAGTCGGGCCGCTCCGAGCTGCAGCTCGCCGCCGAGGCGTGCCTGGCCGCGGTCAAGGACGCGGGCCTGGCCCCGTCCGACGTCGACGGCCTGGTCACCTACACCGCCGACGCCAACTCCGAGATCGCCGTCCAGCGCGAGCTCGGCATCCCCGCGCTGCGGTTCTTCTCCCGCGTCGACTACGGCGGCGGCGCCGCCTGCGGCACCGTCGCGCACGCCGCGATGGCCGTCGCGACCGGGCAGGCGGACGCGGTGCTGTGCTACCGGGCCTTCAACGAGCGCTCCGGCCACCGCTTCGGCCAGGCCGCCCCGTCGGCCCGCGCCGACGCGACCGGCCTGGAGTTCTCCTGGCACCTGCCGTTCGGCTTCGCGACCCCGGCCGCGTGGGTGGCGATGCAGGCCCGCCGCTACATGCACGACTACGGCGCGACCAGCGAGGACTTCGGCCGCGTCGCCGTCGCGATGCGCCGCCACGCCGCCGCGAACCCGGCCGCCTGGTTCCACGGGCGCCCGATCACGCTGGAGGAGCACCAGTCGTCCCGCTGGATCGTCGACCCGCTGCACCTCCTGGACTGCTGCCAGGAGTCCGACGGCGGCGTCGCGGTCCTGGTCACGTCCGTGGAACGTGCCCGCGACCTGCCCCAACCGCCCGCCGTCATCGCCGCGGCGGCCCAGGGGACGGGCCCGGACCAGATGATGATGTTCGGCTACTACACCGGCGAGCTGTCGGCCCTCCCGGCCATGGGCACCGTCGGCGGCACGCTCTGGGCGCAGTCGGGCCTGACCCCCGATGACGTCCAGACCGCGATCCTCTACGATCATTTCACCCCGTTCGTCCTGGTTCAGCTGGAGGAGCTCGGCTTCTGCGGACGCGGCCAGGCGAAGGACTACATCAGGGACGGTGGCATTGAGCTCGGCGGCAGGCTTCCGGTCAACCCCCACGGGGGTCAGCTGGGTGAGGCGTACATCCACGGCATGAACGGCATCGCGGAGGCCGTCCGGCAGGTCCGCGGCACCGCGGTGAACCAGGTCCCGGACGTGCGGAACGTCCTGGTCACCGCCGGTACGGGCGTTCCCACCAGCGGCCTCGTCCTCACCACCGCGAACTGACGCCACCCGCGTTTGCCCCCGCGGCGGCGGGACAGACTCACCCCGAACGCCGCCGGGCTCCCATGAGGCGCGAACGTCCGCGCCGGTCCGGCGGCACACGGGGGACGAGTGCGATGAGAGTCATGCTGCGGGCGCAGATGGACACCCAGCTCGGGAACGAGGGCATCAAGAGCGGCAGTCTGCCGAAGGCCATGCAGGCGCTGATCGAGCGGCTCAAGCCCGAGGCGGCCTACTTCACCGCCCTCGACGGCAACCGCACCTGCACGCTGGTGTTCGACATGCAGGACAGCTCGCAGATCCCCTCCATCGCCGAGCCGCTCTTCCAGTCCCTCGGCGCGAAGATCGAGATCGTCCCGGTGATGAACCTCGACGACCTCCAGAAGGGCCTCGCCGCCCTCTGACCCGCGCGATCGGCGTCGTCGCCGGCGGCGCGGTCACGCTGCTCTGGGCGGATCCGCCGTGGGCGGATAGGGCTGTGACCGGTGCGCGCGGTGGCACAGAGTGAAGGGCATGAGCGAGGAACAGAAGAGCCCTTTGTTCAACGAACGCGTGCGGCGCGAGCTGTACGCGCAGCGCGTCCTCGTGCTGGACGGCGTGCTCGACGACGACAACGGCACGCTGCTGGCGACGCAGCTGATCACCCTGGCGGGCGAGGACCCGTCGGCCGACATCGCGCTGTGGATCCACTCGCCCGGCGGGTCGGTGCCGTCGATGCTTGCGATCCGCGACGTCATGCGGCTCATCCCGTGCGACGTGGCCACGGTGGTGCTCGGCATCGCCTACAGCGCCGGGCAGTTCCTGCTGTCGTCCGGGACCCCCGGCAAGCGCCGCGCGATGCCGCACGCCCGCGTGCTGATGCACCAGGGGTCCGCCGGGATCGGCGGCGCCGCCGTCGACATCGAACTGCAGGCCAACGACCTGCGCCACACCCGCGACACCGTGCTCGGGCTCATCGCCGAGGACACCGGCCAGCCCCTGGAGCGGGTCTTCGAGGACTCGCTGCACGACCGCTGGTACACGGCGCGGGAGGCCCTGGAGTACGGGTTCATCGACGCGATCGTCGACGGCTACGACGACGTCGTGCCGCCGCGCCGCCGCTCCGTCGGGCTCGGCGCCCCGTCCGGGGGAGCCGCCCGATGAGCACCTACACGATCCCGAACGTCATCGCGCGGGACTCGCGCGGTGAACGGATCATGGACGTCTACTCGCACCTGCTGACCGAGCGGATCATCTATCTCGGCACCGCCATCGACGCGGGGGTCGCGAACGCCCTCGTCGCGCAGCTGCTCCACCTGGAGGCGGACAGCCCGGACAGCGACATCCATCTGTACATCAACTGCGAAGGAGGGGACCCGAGCGCGATGCTCGCGGTGTACGACACGTTGCGCTTCATCCGGCCGCAGGTGGCGACGACGTGCGTCGGGCAGGCCGTCGCGGTCGGCGCGGTGCTGCTCGCCGCGGGCGCGCCCGGCAAGCGCGCCGCGCTGCCGCACACCCGCGTCGTCCTGCACCAGCCGATGGGGCAGGGGCGCGGCGCGATCCCGGACCTCATCCTCCAGGCGGACGAGGTCGTCCGCGTCCGCGCGGACATCGAGGAGATCCTCTCCCGGCACACCGGGCAGGACACCGCGACGCTGCGCGCCGACACCGACCGCGACCGCGTGTTCACCGCCGGTTCGGCGCTGGACTACGGCCTCATCGACCACGTGATCGAGGAGCGGCAGCCCGCCCGCCCGTAGGGGCTAGGCGGCCAGGGCGTAGGCGACCTGGCAGGTCGGGCCGGTCGGCGCGGTGCCGGCCGGCGCGGCCAGCAGGCTCGTCGCGACCGCGAGCGTGAGATCGGCGAGCGTCACGTCCAGGGCGCCGGCGACCGCGGCGATCATCTCGCTCGACGGCTCCTTGACGCCGCGCTCCATCTCGGAGAGGTACTGCGGGGACACCCCTGCCCGGCGGGCGGTCTCCGTCAGTATCTCGCCGCGCTCGTTGCGCAGGCGCCGCAGGCACCGGCCGAGCGCGTCGCGCCACAGCGGCTCGTCCGGCCCGCGCGTCGCGGCCGGCCGGTGCGGCGCGGCCGGCTCGCGCGTCGCGGTCGACCCGTGCGGCGTCTCGTCGGCGGGCATGAGCGGATGGGTGATCTCGGCCATGCGCACACGGTAACCCGGCGCCGCGACTGGAAACCACGCGTTCCGCCCACCGCAGAACGGCCGGCGACGGCGCGGTCAGCTGCGGCCGGGGGTCCGCGGGTTCTTGGTCTCGGCGCCGTGGGCGAAGCCGCCGGCGTCCTCGGGCGTGCGCTGCGGGGACGTCTGCGCGGACAGGCGGGGCAGGACGCGGCGCAGGTCGTCCAGGAGCAGGTCGGCGAGGTCGTGGCTGAAGCCGTTGCGGACGACGACGCGCAGGACGGCGAGGTCCTCGCGGTTCTTCGGGAAGGTGTAGGCGGGGACGAGCCAGCCGTACTCGCGGAGGGCGGCGGAGACGTCGAAGACGTTGAACCCGGCGTCGTCGTGCGTGCGGAACGCGAAGACGGGGATGTCGGAGCCGTCGGTGAGCAGCTCGAACGGGCCGAGCTTGGCGACCTCGGCGGCGAGGCGGGTCGCGACGTCGCGGCAGTTCTGCTGGACGCGGCGGTAGCCGTCGAAGCCGAGCCGCAGGAACGTGTAGTACTGCGCGACGACCTGGGCGCCGGGGCGGGAGAAGTTCAGCGCGAAGGTCGGCATGTCGCCGCCCAGGTAGTTGACGTGGAAGACCAGGTCGTCCGGGAGGGCGTCCTGGTCGCGCCACAGTGCCCAGCCGACGCCCGGCATGACCAGCCCGTACTTGTGCCCGGACGTGTTGATCGACGCGACCCGCGGCAGCCGGAAGTCCCAGTGCAGGTCAGGGTCCAGGAACGGGGCGATCATCGCGCCGGACGCGCCGTCCACGTGGACGGGGACGTCCACGCCGGTGCGCTCTTGGAGGTCGTCGAGGGCGGCGCAGATGCCGGCGACGGGCTCGTAGCTGCCGTCGAAGGTGGAGCCGAGCACGGCGACGACGCCGATGGTGTTCTCGTCGCACAGCTCGACGGCCTCGCGGGCGCCGAGGTGGTAGCGGTCGCCCTCCATCGGGACGTAGCGGGGCTCGACCTCGAAGTAGTCGGCGAACTTCTCCCAGCAGATCTGGACGTTGACGCCCATCACGATGTTGGGCCGGCCCTTCAGGCCCTTCCGCTGCCAGCGGCGTTTCAGGGCGAGGCCGCCGAGCATCGCCGCCTCGCTGGACCCGGTCGTGGAGCAGCCGACGGCGCGGCGGGGGTCGGGCGCGTTCCACAGCCGGGCGAGCATGTGCACGCAGCGCAGCTCCAGCTCCGCGGTCTGCGGGTACTCGTCCTTGTCGATCATGTTCTTCTCGGCGCACTCGGCCATCAGCCGCAGCGCCTCGGGCTCGGCCCAGGTGGAGACGAACGTGGCGAGGTTCAGCCGGGCGTTGCCGTCGAGCATCAGCTCGTCGTGGACGACCTGGTAGGCGGTGCCGGGCTCCATCTCGCCGCGCGGCAGCGCGTACCGGGGCACCTCGACGGGCTCCCGGCTGAAGATGGGGTTGACCTGCAGGTCGCGGTCGCCGCGGCCGTCGTGCCGGGGATGCTTGAGCGCCATGGTCGCCGTCCTCTCCGAGCCGTCCCCGGGGGCGGTACCCGCCCGCCCCGTGACCACACCGGGGCGGGGCGCGGGCCCGTCTAGGAGTCCTGCCCGGGAGGCCGGGCCGGGGAGTTGAGGCCCTCCTCCAGGATGGCGAAGGCCTGGTCGATCGTCTCCGACAGCGAGCCGAAGGCGCCGCCGTGCCGGCGGGCGGCGTCGGCCGCGGCCTGGAAGCCGCAGGTGGCGGCCGCGGCGATCACGTGCGGGCGCAGTTCGGTGGCCGGGTCCAGGCCCATCCGCTCGGCGATGATCTCGGTCATCAGCTGCTGCTTCTTCTGCGCGTGCTCCAGGCTGCCCGCCATCAGGGTGGGGCTGTCGCTCATCATGCTGAACAGGCACTCGAAGCGCTCGGGGTCGAAACCCAGCCCGCCGCCCTCGCAGGCGCGGGCGATCTCCACCACGGTGCGCCGGAGCGCGGTCATGATCGGTTCGTCCGGGGGGCGGTCGGCCAGCGCCTGCATGACGGCGCTGGTCTGCTCCTCCTGGAAGGTGAGCGCGACGTCCTCTTTCGAGGCGAAGTAGCGGAAGAACGTGCGGGACGAGACGTCCACGGCGTCGGCGATCTCCTCGACGGTGGTCGCGTCGAACCCCTTCTCGGCGAAGAGGGTGAACGCGGCGTCGACGAGCGCCTCACGGGTGCGCTGCTTCTTGCGTTCGCGCCGGCCCGGGGGCTGGGATCCGGGGCCCGCGGGCTCGTTGCCCGGACGGGTCTCGGGGGCGGTCGCGGTCATGTGCGAAGTGTAACGACGCGCGGACCCGACGCCAAGTGGCCGAGGGCGACTGTTGTCGTGATCTGAATCATGTCCTTCTATGACCTGAGGCATTTGACGACAACTGTCAGCGCATGACAGTTTGGGACCCACAACGTCGCTACGGAGGCTCGACCATGTCCCAGACCCGCGGCGCCGAGGTGCTCCACCCCGGCGCGTCCCACCCGTCCAGCCCCCGTGACCAGGCACGCGGCCGTCCAGCCCGGCCCGGCCACGGGCATCCCTGGCTGACCCTCGTCGCCGTCGCGCTCGGCGTGATGATGGTCGGCCTGGACGCGACCGTCGTCTCCATCGCCAACCCGGCGATCGCCAAGGACCTGGGCGCGTCCCTGTCCGGGCTGCAGTGGGTGACCAACGCCTACCTGCTGGCCCTCGCCGTCACGCTGATCCCGGCCGGCAAGATCGCCGACCGGTTCGGCCGCAAGCGCACCTTCCTCGCCGGGGTCGTCGGCTTCGGCGTCGCCTCGCTGGCGATCGGGCTGTCCGGCGGGCTCGGCATGGTGATCTTCTGGCGGGTCGTGCAGGGCTTCGCGGGCGCGCTCCTGCAGCCCGCGAGCCTGGCGATCCTGCGCAACACCTTCCCCGCCGACAAGCTCAACGCCGCCATCGGCATCTGGGGCTCCACCGTCGGCATCTCCATCGCGGGCGGCCCGATCGTCGCCGGCCTGCTGGTGGAGAACGTCAACTGGGAGTCGGTCTTCTTCCTGAACGCCCCGCTCGGGCTGGTCGCGCTGCTGGTCGGCCTGTGGGTGATCCGCGAGTCCAAGGACGAGGAGGCCGCCGGGTCGTTCGACGTGCCCGGCGTCGCGCTGCTGACCGGCGCGCTGTTCGCGCTGGTCTGGGGCCTGATCAAGGCGGGTGAGCACGGGTTCGGGCACGCCACCCCGCTGGTGTCGTTCGCCGCGGCCGTCGTGCTGTTCGCCGCGTTCGTGTGGAACGAGCTGCGGGTCGAGCGCCCGCTGCTGCCGCTGTCGCTGTTCCGCTCGGTGTCGCTGTCGGCCGCGACCGGGCTGATCGTCCTCGGCTTCTTCGGGATGTTCGGGACGATCTTCTTCATCACCCTCTACCTGCAGCAGGTGCACGGCATGAGCCCGGTGGACGCGGGCGTGCGGATGCTGCCGATGACCGGCATCTTCATCGTCGCCTCGCCGATCGCGGGCGCGCTCACCAACCGGTTCGGCCCGCGGGTGCCGCTCGTGCTCGGCATGGCGTTCACCGCGGCCGCCATGTTCGGCCTGTCCCGGATCGGGGTGGACGCCCCGTACGTGCAGCTGTGGCCGTGGTTCGTGCTCGTCGGCCTGGCGTTCGGCATGGTCATCGTCGCCGGCACCGAGGCGATCGTCGGCAACGCGCCCGCGCACCTGGCCGGCGTCGCGGGCGGCCTCCAGCAGACCGCGTCGCAGCTCGGCGGCGTCCTCGGCACCTCCGTGCTCGGGGTCCTGCTGTCCACCAAGGTCGGGGACGTGCTGGTCGGCCGGCTCACCGAGTCGGGCGTGCCCGCCGGTGCGGCGAACCAGCTCTCCGGGACCGACGGGCTGGTCGCGCAGGGCGTCGCGCCCATCCCGCCCGGCACGCCGGAACCCGCCGCGAAGGCCATCACCGACGGCAGCCACCTGGCGTTCATGGACGGATTCCAGACCTCGCTGACGGTCGCCGGCGCGGTCGCCCTCGTCGCGGTCCTCGCGGCGCTGCTCGTCCGCCGCGGCAACACCCCGGTGGAGGGCGCCGCCGCCGTCTGACGGCCCGCGGTGCGCCGTCCCGGTCGCCCCCGGGACGGCGCACCGCGCGCGGCGTCGAACCGGCCGTCCGGAATCCCCGTACCGGTGACCAGGGAGGAGCCTTGGAGAAGCCGTCGTTTTCCTGTGAGTCTTGGGGGTATCGGGACCCCGACACTTCTGGAGCACCTAGGCTTGCCGGGATGATGGGCGGGTTTATCAAGCGGTACCCGATGCCGCTGACGTTCCTGGGCCTGTTCGGCGCGATGTGGCTGGTGCAGGTCTTCCTGCTGCCGCCGGCCGCGCAGCGCGCGGTCGTCGCCTGGGCCAGCACCAACCTGGCGAACCTCGCGGTCGACCCGGTCGGCACCATGATCGCCTCCGCGTTCGTCGCCGAGGGGTCGCAGGCCGCGCTGCTGGTCGTCGCCGTGCTCGGGCTGTTCCCGGTCGCCCGGCGGTTCGGCAACGTGCGGGCGATCGTGCTGGTCACGGTCTCCCACGTCGCCGGCACCCTGATCAGCCAGGGCATCGCGTTCGTCCGGCTGGAGGCCGGCCTGCTGTCGGACTCGGTCCGCACGATCTCCGACGTCGGCCCGTCCTACGTGCTGTGCGCGGCGCTCGTCGCCGCGGTCCTGTACGGGCACGGCCGCGTCCGCCGGCTGCTGGCGTTCGGCGCCTGGGCCGCGCTCCTGCCCTTCCTGTTCCAGGGCCTGTCCTCGCTGGAGGTCGCCGCGGTCGGGCACCTGGTGGCCATGCTCAGCGGCGCCCTCGTCGGCGGCCTCCTGCTCCTGTTCGAGCGCCGCCGCGGCCCCGTGGCCGCCGCCATCGAGGCGGCCGAGACAAGGGCCGTCCACGCCGTCCAGGAAGTCCACGACTCCCTCAAGCCCAACCCCACCCCCTCAGAAGCCTGACCCCCAGCCGCCCCATGGCTCGAACCCCGACCACACGACAAAGGCTCGAACCCCGACCACGACGAAGGCTCGAACCTCAGCCGCCGCCACGGGCAGGAACGCGGAGCGAGCGCAGCGAGCGGAGCGGGCCTGCCCGCCGACCGACAGGCTGTTTCGCCACGGAGCGCCAGCGGAGTGGGGAAACGGCCTGTCGGTCGCAACGGGGGTTCCAGGGGGTCGCCCCCTGGGCTACTGAGCCTCGGGCGTCGGGTTGGCCGTGGGGCTCGGCGCCGGGGTGCCGGGGTCGTCGGTCGTCGGAGGCGTGGACGGCGGCGTCGTCGGCTCGGTGGAGCCGTCGTCGGGCGGGGTGGTGGGGTCGGGGCTGCCGGAGTCCGGGGGAGTGGTCGGCGTGTCCGAGCCGGGCGGCGTGGACGGGGCCGGCTTCTCGGGCTTCGCGGGGGTGCCGGTGCTCGGGTCGGAGCCGTGCGCGGGCGTGGAGTGCTCCGGGGACTTCGCCGGCGCGGACGTCGCGCCGGGGGTGCCCGGTGCGGCGCCGGAGCCGGGGGTGCCGCCGGCGGGTTGCGGCCGGCCGTCGAACGCGCTGGTCACGGGGTTCTTGGACGGGTCGGGGTTCCCGCCGGTCGAGCGCTCGGAGCCGGTGCGGCCGGTCGGCGGGTTCTCGGTGATGCCGGTGGTCTTCGCGGACGCGGGGTCGGTGCGTCCGCTGCCCGCCGTGGGGACGAGTGACGCGGCGCCGCCGCCCTTCGCAGTGGGCCAGGACGCCAGCAGGCCGATGACGGCGGCGGCGGACGCGGCGACGCCCGCGACGGCTCCGAGGCCCTTGGACCAGATGCCGCGCTTGGCGCGCGGTCTGCGGTCGGGCTCGCCGAGGACGACGAGCGGGGTCGGGGCGGAGACGCTCGGCAGCGGCCCGGCGGCCTCCTGCTCGCAGGCGGCGAGGACCTGGGCGCGCAGCCAGTCCGGCGCGCGCGCCGGGGCGCGCTTGGCGAGCAGCTGCGGCAGCCGCCCCTTCTCGAACGCGGCGATGACGTCGAGCTGCGGTTCGGCGGTGCCGCGCATCAGCGTGTCGAGGACGGCGCGTTCGAGCCGGGACCGGGCGGCGTTCAGCAGCTGGACGACGGTGTCGGGCGCGAGGCCGAGGACGCGGGCGATGTCGCGGGTCTCCAGCCATTCGCCGGCCCACAGCAGCAGGACCTCGCGGTGGTCGGCGCGCAGGCCGCCGGCGGCGCGGACGAGGGGGTCGGGGTCGGCGAACAGCAGGCCGCCGGACGGGGTGGCGAAGGCGCCGCGCTCGGCGCAGGCCGTCCGGGACAGCGAGTACAGCCAGAGCACGCTGTCGCCGCGCGGGGGCTGGTGCACCGCCGCGGCGAAGGTGTCGCCGACCGCCGCCGCCGCGAGCTGGTCGCCGACGAGCGACCAGCAGTAGGCGTACAGGCGGGCGGCGTGCGCGTCGTAGAGCGAGCCCAGGTCGCCGCGCATGTGACCTCCCGGTCGTCTCCGCTGCTGGCACCGGGCTGCACCCATCCGTGCATACCGGTCGGTAGCGGGACTCTAGCGCCTGGGGTCAACCGGTGAGAAGCCGGGGAGTGAACATCCTGTCGAATAGCACGGAAAGTAATCACTCCGGCGGCAGACGGTCATGTTCACCCAGATTTAAGGAAGTTCACGAAAATTCGCGGATTCCTGATCCGGTTCAGCAGGGAAGGATTCGAACTCGTTATCGAGTTTTCGAGGAGGCCGCGTGCCAGGACTCACCGAAGACGACGTCTACCAGCACATTTACGGCGTCTGCTTCAAGACCGGCCCGCCCGGGACGGTCGGCGCGGAGACGGAGTGGTTCGTCGTCGACGGCCGCGACTCGGCCGCGCACGTGCCCGCACGGCGGGTGCGGATGCTCGTGGACGAGGCCGGGCCGCCGCCCGGCGGAAGTGCCGTCACCTACGAGCCCGGCGGGCAGCTCGAACTGAGCTCCGCGCCCTTCCCCGGCATTTCCGAACTGCATTCGGCGCTCGCCGGGGACGTCGCGCACGTGCGGGACGCGCTCGCCCCGGCCGGGCTGGACCTCGTCGGGCACGGCGTCGACCCCGTCCGGCGGCCCCGCTTCCAGGCCGAGCATCCGCGCTACGGGTGCATGCGCGACTACTTCAGCGCGGGCGGGTTCGCCGACGCGGGGCTGGCGATGATGTGCTCGACCGCGTCCGTCCAGGTCTGCCTGGACATCGGCGCCGACCGCGCCGACGCGGCCCGCCGCTGGCGGCTGACCCACGCGCTCGGGCCGCTGCTGGTCGCGGCGTTCGCCAACTCGCCGCTGCACGCCGGCCGGCGCACCGGGCTGCGCTCGTCCCGGCAGGCCATCTGGACCGAGCTGGACCCGTGCCGCACCCTGCCGGTGCTGCGCGACGGCGCGGACGTCGATCCCGCCGAGGCGTGGACGCGGTACGCGCTGGACGCGCAGGTCATGCTGGTCAAGACCGCGTCCGGGGAGTGGGTGTCCGACCCCGGCATGTCGTTCAAGGAATGGCTGGCCAAGGGCGAGCCGGGCGCCGAGGACCTCGCCTACCACCTGTCCACGCTGTTCCCGCCGGTCCGGCCGCGCGGCTGGCTCGAACTGCGGATGATCGACGCGCTGCCGGCCCGGTACTGGCCGGTGCCCGTCGCCGTCGCGGCCGCGCTGCTGGACGACCCGGCCGCGTCGCGCGTCGCCGAGGAGGCGGCGGAGCCGGTGGCGCACCTGTGGGCGGAGGCGGCCCGCGACGGGCTCGCCGACGCGTCGCTGGCCGCCGCCGCCCGCACCTGCTTCACGGCGGCGCTGGACGCGCTGCCCCGGATGGGCGCGGCCGGGCTCGTCCCGCTGGTGGAGGAGTACGCGCGCCGCTACGTCGAGCGCGGCCGCACCCCCGCCGACGACGGCCCCGCCCGCCCCGGGCGCGCCGGCACTTCCCGCGCCGGCTCTTCCCGCGAGGCTCCCACCACGATGTCCGAGGAGGACCTGACATGGCACCGCTGAGCTCCCCGGGCCCGATCGCCGAGCACGGCGAGCAAGACGAGGACGCGCTGAAGGACCTGATCGCCGCCGAACTCGGCACGGTGCGCGACCGCAGTTTCGGCCTCACCACCGACGTCCTCGACGGCACCGGCCTCACCTCGCAGGTGTCGCCGCTGATGTCGCCGCTGGTCTGGGACCTGGCGCACGTCGGCAACTACGAGGAGCTGTGGCTGCTGCGCGCCGCCGCGGGCATCGAGCCGATGCGGCCGGAGATCGACACGCTGTACGACGCGTTCGAGCATCCGCGCGCCGAACGGCCGTCGCTGCCGCTGCTGTCGCCGGAGGAGGCGCGCGCCTACATCGGCACGGTGCGCGCCAAGGTCCTGGACGCGCTGCCGTCCGTGCGGTTCGACACGGCGAACCCGCTCACCTCGGGCGGGTTCGTGTACGGGATGGTCGTCCAGCACGAGCACATGCACGACGAGACGATGCTGGCGACGCATCAGCTCCGCAAAGGCGCTCCCGCGCTCCTGGACCCGGCGGTGGAGCCCTTGCAGAAGCCCGCCGCAGCGTCCGGGGCCGACGAGGTGCTCGTCCCCGCGGGCCCGTTCGAAATGGGCACATCGGACGACCCCTGGGCGTACGACAACGAGCGTCCCGTCCACAGGGTGGATCTGCCCGCGTACTACATCGACGTGGAGCCGGTCAGCAACGCCGCCTACACCGCCTTCATGGAAGCGGGCGGATACGACGACCCGCGCTGGTGGGCGCCCGCCGGATGGGAGTGGCGCACCACCACCGGTAAGCGCGCCCCCGCGTTCTGGTCGAAGGAGGAAGGGCAGTGGGTGCGGCGCAGGTTCGGACGCACCGAACCGGTTCCGCCCAACGAGCCCGTCCAGCACGTGTGCTGGTACGAGGCCGACGCCTACGCGCGATGGGCCGGCAAGCGTCTCCCCACGGAGGCGGAGTGGGAGAAGGCCGCCCGGTGGGACCCGGCCACGCAGCACTCCCGCAAGTTCCCATGGGGCGAGGTCTACGAGGAGGGCCGCGCCAACCTCGGGCAGAGGACGCTACGCCCGGCCGATGTCGGCTCCTACCCGTCCGGTGCGTCCGCCTACGGAGTCAGGCAGCTCATCGGCGACGTGTGGGAGTGGACGTCGTCGGACTTCCACGGCTACCCGGGCTTCCGTTCGTTCCCCTACAAGGAGTACTCCGAAGTGTTCTTCGGCCCCGACTACAAGGTGCTGCGCGGCGGTTCATGGGCGACGCACCCGCTCGCCATACGCGGCTCGTTCCGCAACTGGGACTACCCCATCCGGCGGCAGATCTTCTCCGGCTTCCGCTGCGCGCGTTCCGCGGTTGCCGGGGGGCGTGGGGGGTCGTCCCCCCACAAGGCGCATGTGGGTGAGGGCTGAGTGTGCCGCCACCTCGGATACCTGGGCACGGAGCGGACCCTGCATTCGCTCATCTACGAGGGCGAGCACTCCCTCGAGCACCAGGCGTACGCGCCGCGCATGACGCAGGGGAACCTGCTGAACGCCGACGGGTACGGCGCCGGCTGGTACTCCGGCGGCGCCGCCGTCCGGTTCCGGCGGGCGCAGCCGCTCTGGACCGACCAGTCGTTCCGCGAGATCGCCGGGACCGTCCGCGCGTCCTGCGCCGTCGCGGCGATCCGCTCGGCGACCGTCGGGTTCCCGGTGGACGAGTCGTGCGCGCAGCCGTTCCGGGAGGGTCCCTGGCTGTTCAGCCACAACGGCAAGGTCGAGGGCTTCGCCGGCGTCGAGGCCAAGCTCCGCGAGCTCGCCGGTGACCTCGCCGGCGTCCCGGACGCCCGCGCGCCGCTCGACTCGGCGCCGCTGTTCGCCATCGCCGTCCGGCACTGGCGCGACGGCGCGTCCCTCGGCGAGGGCCTGGCCGCCGTCGTCGCGGCCGTCACGGGCCTGACCGGCGGCCGCTACAACCTGCTCGCCTCCGACGGGACGGCGCTGGCCGCCACCACCTGGGGCGACTCCCTGTTCGTCCGCGAGGACGGGGACGCGATCCAGGTCGTCTCCGAACCGCTGGACGAGCGCCCCGGCTGGCGGCCCGTCCTGGACCGCTCGCTCGTCACCGCCGGACCCGCGTCCGGTGTCCGTATTGACCCGCTCTGATGCAGACCCGCTGTAGGAGGACCACGTGGACCGGTTCCTGACCGCCGACGACCTCGCCAAGACGCTCCGACAGGACGTCCGGGAGGGGCTCACCGGCACGCCGAAGACCCTGCCGCCCAAGTGGTTCTACGACGAGCGCGGCAGCGCGCTCTTCGAGGAGATCACCAAGCTGGAGGAGTACTACCCGACCCGCCGCGAGCGCGAGATCCTCACCGCCCGCGCCCCCGAGATCGCCGCGATCACCGGTGCCCGCACGCTGCTGGAGCTGGGCGCCGGGTCGGGGGAGAAGACCCGGCTGCTGCTCGACGCCCTGTCCGGGACGCTGCGCTCCTACGTCCCGGTGGACGTCAGCGGCGACTTCCTGGAGGAGGCGGCGGCCGGGATCGCCGCCGACCATCCCGGCCTCACCGTCCGGACGGTCGTCGCCGACTACGAGCAGCACCTGCACCTGCTGCCGGCCGGGGAGCGGCGGCTGATCGCCTTCCTCGGCGGGACGATCGGGAACATGCCGCCCGCCGCCCGCATCGGGTTCCTCGGCGGGCTGCGCGCCACCATGTCCGACGGCGACTTCCTGCTGCTCGGCGCCGACCTCGTCAAGGACACCGGACGGCTCGTCCGCGCCTACGACGACGCGGCCGGCGTCACCGCCGAGTTCAACAGGAACGTCCTGTACGTCATCAACCGGGAGCTGGACGCCGACTTCGTCCCGGACGCGTTCCAGCACGTCGCGGTCTGGAACGACACCGACGAGTGGATCGAGATGCGGCTGCGGTCCACCCGCGACCAGGACATCCGCGTCGGCGGCCTCGATCTGGAGGTCTCGTTCGCCGAAGGCGAGGAGATGCGCACCGAGATCTCCTCGAAGTTCCGCCGCGAGCGCCTCGCGTCCGAACTGGGCGCCGCCGGCATGGAACTGGCCGAGTTCTGGACCGACGAGTCCGGCGACTTCTCCCTCTCCCTCGCCCACCCCGCCGGAGCCTGAACCCACGTTCAGTTGCGGCGAGTCGTCGTTATGCGCGCCGCCATAACGACGACTCGCCGCAACTCAACGACGGGGGTGGGCGAGGCCGAGGCGCTTGACGTCGGCCGCGAGGCGGGTCGCCACGTAGCGGTGGCCCGCCTCGTCAGGGTGCGTCCCGTCCTTCTTGATGTACTGCGGCGCGTTGCCCCGGCGGGTCAGCCGGTTCCCGGTGATCCACCGCTCCGCGAGCGGGTCGACGAACGGGACCGCCATCTGCGTCGCCAGGTTCCGCAGCGCGTTGCGGACGGCCAGCTCGTTGGGCGGCGGGGTGTCGTTGCCCCACAACGGGCCCATCAGCACGACGTGCGTGCCGGGCCAGCGCTGCCTCGCCCGCTCGAGCAGCGCCCGCGCCGCGGCGGCGACGCGCGGCGCCGGCACCCGCCAGTCGTTGTGGCCGCCCGAGACGATCAGCATGTCGGGCGCGGGGCGCCAGCCGAGCTGGCTCTCGAACAGCTGCAGGAACGCCTGCCCGGCGACCGTCTTGACGAAGCCGGTCCCGGCGCGCCCCTTCACGATGACCTGCCAGCCCATCAGCCGCCCGGTCGCCGACGCGTAGGTGGACTCCGGCTGGACGCCCCGGTCGCCGACCGTGTAGCTGTCGCCGAGGAAGAACACCACCGACGGGCGGGCGGCCTTCCCCGGGCCCGCCTTGGCGGGGGCCTTCTGCGGGGCGGGACCGTCCGCCCTGGCCGTCCGGTGCCCGGTTCCGCTGACGCCGCCGCAGCCCGCCAGCAGGGGCAGGCCCAGCAGGCCGAGGCACAGCAGAAGGGTCGCCGCGCCGCGTCGGGCGCGGCGAGATGTCATGGAGGACCACCAATTGTTGGGGAAGATGCACGGGTATCTTACTGATCCCCTCCCTCCGCACGGGCCCGTCTGAGCGCAATCCCCCGCCTACACCCGCCGTTCACCGCGTCCTCACGCCGCGTCCGGTGCCGCGCAACCCGTCCCCGAAAGGGTTCCGCGGTGACCCGACACCCGCGGCTGCGCGAACTCGACCTGCTCCGCTTCCTGGCGGCGGCGGGGGTCGTCCTGTACCACTTCACCGGGTTCGGCGGGGCGGGGCCGTGGCCGGAGCACGCGCGCGAGGTGTTCCCCGCGCTCGGCGCGGTCACCCGGTACGGCTACCTCGGCGTGGACCTGTTCTTCGTCATCAGCGGGTTCGTGATCCTGATGAGCGCGTGGGGGCGCTCGCCGGGGGAGTTCGGCGTCTCCCGGCTGGTGCGGCTGATGCCCGCGTACTGGGCGAGCGTGCTGCTCGGCGCGGTCGTGTACGCGGTGTTCCGGCAGGGCCACGGCGTCCCGGGGCTGGTGGTGCCGAACCTGACGATGCTCCAGGGCGGGCTGGGCGTGGAGAACGTCGACGCCGTCTACTGGACGCTCTGGGTGGAGATGCACTTCTACGTGCTGGCGGCGGTGCTCGCCGGGATCGGGATCACCTACCGCTCCTGCCTGATCTTCATGGCGGCGTGGACGCTCGGCGGCGTCTTCGCCGACGAGGCCGGCAGCAACCTGCTCCAGATCATGCTGGTGCCGACGTGGAGCCCGTACTTCATCGCCGGGATGGCCCTTTTCATGATCCACCGGTTCGGGCCGACGCTGCTGCTGTGGGGCTTCGTCGCGGTCTCGTACCTGCTGGCGCTGCACTGGGGCACCTGGCGCGCCGGGACGGCCTTCAAGGGCTCGGACGACCGGGTCGTCGCGGTCGCCGTCACCGCGATCTTCCTGGTGATGATCCTCGTCGCGACGGGGCGGCTGGCGTGGGCGCGGTGGCGGGTGCTGACCGTCCTCGGGGCGCTGACGTACCCGCTGTACCTGGTCCATTCGCAGCTCGCGCTGCCCCTCCTGGACGCCGTGTACCCCGGGCTGAACCGGTGGGCGGCGCTCGCGGTCGTCATCGCGGCGTCGCTGGCGCTCGCGTACGCCGTGCACCGGCTGGTGGAACGGCCCGGCGCGGCATGGCTGCGGGCGCGGCTGCTGGCGTCCCTGGAGCCGATACGGGGCCGCAAGCCCGTCCCCGCCGACGACGTACCCGCCCCGCGCGCCCCCGAGCCGGAGCTGGTCTCCCGCTGACCGTCCGGCCCGGGACGGGCTTATGTTTGTCGGTCATGGCCATAGGGGTGGACGCCGCGGTCGTCCTGTCGACCGCCGTGAGCCTTGCATTCGTGCCGCGTCTGGTGCGGAACGGGAATGCAGGCGGAAGCGCGGGGCGTGTCTGGGCCCGTCCGGAAGTGTTCCTCGCGCTGGTGGTAGCGCTCGTCTACCTCAACCAGGTGCTTTTCACCGTGTACATATTGCGCGTGCACGGCGGGGACACGTCCTTCATAGCGCGGTACGTGCCCGAGGGATGGTTCGCTATGGCGGACGGGTCGTCCATGCGTTCTCTGGCCGCGCACTTCCCGCACCCCGGTCTGCTGGCGCCGTGCCTGCTGCGTGTGCCGGCGTCCCTTGAGCTGCCGTTCGGGTTGCTCTCCTTTGTGACGGTGTTGCGGTGGTTGGATCGCGGGCTTTACAGGCGCGTCGCCACGTCATGGATGCTGTGGGCGGCGTCCCTCTCCTACACGTTCTCCTTCTGCGCCGTGGAGTGGAATCTGCACACCCCTTACACGGTGGACGACATCGTCATCCGCGTGTGCACCGGCCTGGTGACGCCATTGCTCATCCAATGGCTCGCCCGGCAGGACACCGACGCGCCTACGGTTTCGTCGTTCCCACAGATGCTCCTGTTCGCCATATCGGTGTGGGCGCTAGGGCAACTGGTGCTGACCGTCTACGACACGGCCCTCCTCTACAACCTCGGGCATCTCGGTGGACGTCTGCCAGGCGCGACGGTCACGGCGGTGATTCTGGTGGCGGCCCGCTGGGGGGCCACCCGGCTGCCGCAGGGCGGTGGGTCCGGGCTCGCGTTGACGTCCATCGGCACCGGGCTGCGCTGGGCGCTCGCCCTCTTCTTCGTTCCGGCACTGGCCGTCCGGTACGGCGTGAACTTCGGGACGCCGATCGTCTCCGCCGTTGCGGGGCTCCTCATCTGCGCGGCGGGCGCGGTGTACGCGCTCCGGGAAGGGCTCTCCGGTGCCGGGACGCGCCGCACGGTGCTCTGGGCCGTCCAGATCGCCCTGGCGTTGCTCACCGGGGGAGCGGCCGGGGTCGCGGCCGTCCTGCTGGTGACCGACACCTATTACGAGGCCGGTGTGCTCCGTGCCGCCGCGCTCTGCTTCGCCGTCGCCGTCGCGGTGTGCGCGCTGACCGACCGGTGGATCGACCGCCGCCGCGCGGCGCCTCCGGAGACCGTCGCGCCGGGGGTGTGACGTTTTCGGGACCCGGCGCGCTGAGTGGTTTGTGAGTGGCCGTCCGATGTGAGCGGGCATCGGACGGCCGCCTTCCCTGGCGGGCCCGTCTCCCCCGGTCGGGCCCGCCAGGGGTACCAGGATCAGGCGGGCGCGTCCTGCGGGCGGAGCTCGTCGGCGTAGCCGACCGACAGGCGGCGCATCACGCCCGACTCGTCGATGGAGTACTGGCCCATCCGCCGCAACGGCGGCGAGTAGGCGTGGATGGACACGCTGGCGTCGGCCACCCCGGTGAGCCGGTGGATGTGGTCGGGGCCGAAGCAGAACGACCGTCCCTGGGTGACGACCGTGCGGACGTGCGCGCCGCCGATGCGGGGGTTGTTCTCCTCGACGGCGCCGCTGACGACGCGTACCGCGCCCGAGGACACGTCGTGGTCGTGCCACCCGGTGTCGTTGTCGGGCGTCCAGCACAGCAGCCACACGTCCACGTGGTCGTCCCGGTACAGCGAGGCGTAGTGCCGGCGCCCGTCCGGGAACTCGACGTGCTGCCGCCACAGCCCGGGGCGCTCCGCCAGGTCGTCCACCAGCGCGCGCAGCTCGCGCTTGTCGAGCGCGCGGCCGGGCAGGTCGGCGAAACCGGGGGCTTGGGACAGGACATCGACATCGTGCGGCACGGGTCGCTCCCTTCCTTTTCTTGACGGGTACGGGTGGCGCGGTGAGCAGGGGAGACGGCTACTGAACCGCATCAGTTAACCGTTTCAGTGAAGCGGTTCAGCAACCGACTCGTCAAGTGGGGTCCCCCGCCCTGTCAGTGGGGCCGTCTAACGTTGGAGGGATGTCGGAGAGGCGCAAACGCGCGACCATCCGTGAAGTGGCCCAGGCGACGGGGCTGTCGCCCGCCGCGGTCTCCTACGCGCTGCGCGGCATCCAGACCTCGGAGGAGACCCAGGAGCGGGTCCGCGCGGCGGCCGAGGAGCTCGGCTACGAGGCCCATCCCATCGCCCGCGCCCTCGCCAGCGGCCGCACCGACCAGGTCGGGCTGCTGTGCGGGTCGCTGGAGGACTACTGGCAGCAGTCCCTGGCGACCGGCATCGGCCGCGCGCTGCTCGCCCGCGACCGCTACGCGCTGATCGTCGACGCCGGCGGCGACCCCGAGCGCGAGCTGGCGCTCGCCCGCCGGCTGCGCGACCAGCGGGTGGACGGGCTGATCGTCCAGCCGCTCGACCCGGCCGCCCCCTTCTGGGCCGAGCTGTCGGAGACGGTCCCGGTGGTGTCGATCGGCGACGCCCTGCACGGCGGCCGGTCCCAGGGCGAGGTCGTGTTCGACAACCGGCGCGGCGTCACGCTCGCGCTGGAGCACCTGCGCGACCTCGGCCACCAGCGCGTCACCGTCTTCACCTCCACCGGCGCCAGCACCCCCGACCGCCCGGCCGACGTGCACGTCAACGCCGAGGCCGAGCGGCTCGGGCTGCGCGTCGACGTGGTCGTGGTGCCGCAGTCGCTCGCCGAGTCCACCGAGGTCGCGCGGCGGGTGCTCGCCGGCCCCGACCGCCCGACGGCGCTGTTCTGCTTCGCCGACTCCATCGCCTACGGCGTCTACGCCGCCACCCGCGAGCTGGGCCTGGACGTGCCCGGCGACATCGCGGTCTGCGGCTACGACGACCATCCGATGTCGGCGCTGCTCACGCCGCCGCTCACGTCCGTCGACTGGGACATCGACGGCATCGTGCACGCCGCCGTCCGGCTCGTCGTGGACGTCATCGACGGCAAGCCCCGCAAGCGCCGCGTGGTGCGCGAGCCGTCGCTGCGCGTCCGCACCTCCACCGGCGGCCCGCCCTCCTAGGGGTGCAGGCGGGCGAGCCGGGGCAGCAGGTCGGCGGCCACGGCGATGTCGGCGTCCAGCGGGCGGTCCTCCACGCGCGGGTCCAGGACGGTCTCGGCCAGGTCGAACGCCGACCGCAGCGGGCCGCCTGAGGGCGCGCGCCCCTGCATCCGCAGCGCCCGGACGGCGGCGACCAGCTCGCAGCCGAGGCCGAGCCGGTAGGCGGCCACGGCGTCGGTCGTCGCGCGCGCCGACTGGGTGGAGAAGCCCGCGTGCTCCTCGACGCCGCGCGACAGCACCGCGCTGCCGAGCGCGGCGGGGGTGGCGAGCCGGCGCACGTCGGCGAGGCAGGAGTGCGCCACGTACTCCAGGATCATGATCCCCGAGGACGCCTCGGTGGCGCCCTGGAACGGGTACAGGCCGGTGAACGACGGCTCGGCGAGCGTGCCGAGCCGCGCGGCGGCCAGCGCCATCGTCTGGAACAGCGCGGCGCGGGCGGCGTCGAGGGCGAGCCCGACGTAGGCGGTGTGGAAGTTGCCGTTGTGCCAGACGGTCCGCCCGGCGACGTCCACGAGCGGGTTCTCGGCCGCCGCGTTGATCTCCCGCGTGATCACCTGCTCGGCGTACCCGGCCGCCTCCAGCGCCGGGCCGTGGACCTGCGGGAACGCCCGGTACCCGTACGGGTCCTGGATGCGCATCGGGGCGAGCCGGTCGAAGGCGAGCAGGGTGCGCATGGCGCCGGCGGCCTCGCGCTGGCCGGGGTGCGGGCACGCGTCCTGGACGGGCGGCGCGTACGGCTCCTCCGACGCCCGGACGGCGAAGTGCGACAGAGCCGCCACCACCGTCGAGGCGCGCAGCGTCTCCCGCAGGTCGGCCACCGCGACCGCCGCCTCCCCGAGCGTGGCGGCGTTGGAGCTGATGAAGGCCAGCGCGTCGGCGGACTGCAGCCGGTACCGCGGGCCGCGCTCGGGCACCCCGTCCGGCCCGGCCAGCCAGGACCGCTCGCCGAGCAGGCACAGCGCCGTCGACGCCAGCGCGGTCAGGTCGCCGGTGCCGATCGCCCCGTACACCGGGACGGGCGGGAGAAGCCCCAGGTTGAGGACGTCCGCGAGCGCCTGGAGCGCTCCAGGCTCGACGCCCGAGCCGCCCGCCGCGATCTGGTTCAGCCGGACGGCCAGCATCGCGCGGACGATCTCCGGCGCGACCAGCGGCCCCGCCCCGGCCGCGTGGCTGCGCAGCAGCCGCAGCCCGTGCGCGTCGGCGTCCTCCCACTCCACGTCGACCACGCGGTTCGCGCCGACCCCGGTCGTCCGCCCGTAGACCGGCTGCGACCCGGCGACCTCGCGGGCCACCCGCCAGGCCGCGCGGGCGCGCTCCACCCCCTCGGGAGCTATGGCGACCATCACATCTTCGCGGGCCGCGAACACGACCTGAGCGCAGGTGAGCGAGGCGCCGTCGATAACGATTCGGCTGTTCTCCACGGGCCTACGCTACTTTCCCCAGATTTCAGATAGTTATCCTCAAGAACTGATGTTCCGGGCAAGGCGGGACTCTGACGGGACGGTACACATTGGTTACGGTTGGGGAGAAGGCCGGAGTCGATCATCGGCGTTGCGACGCCCAACGAGGACGTGAATCGTTTGATCACCTTTGAGGGCGTGACCAAGCGCTACCCGGACGGCACCGTCGCGCTCGACGACGTCAGCCTCGAGTGCCCCACGGGCCGGATCACCGTGTTCGTCGGCACCTCGGGCGGCGGCAAGACCACCGCGCTGCGCACCATCAACCGCATGGTCGAGCCCACCGCCGGGCGAGTGCTCATCGACGGCGGGGACGTCCGCGAGCGCAAGCCCGCCGAGCTGCGGCGCGGCATCGGCTACGTCATCCAGCACGCCGGGCTGTTCCCGCACCGCACCATCGAGGACAACATCGCGACCGTCCCGTACCTGCTGCGCTGGAACAAGAAGAAGGCCCGCGCCACCGCGCACGAGCTGATGGAGCGGGTCGGCCTCGACCCGTCGATGGCGAGCCGGTACCCGTTCCAGCTGTCGGGCGGGCAGCAGCAGCGCGTCGGCGTGGCCCGCGCGCTCGCCGCCGACCCGCCGATCATGCTGATGGACGAGCCGTTCAGCGCCGTCGACCCCGTCGTGCGCGCCGAGCTGCAGGACGAGTTCCTGCGCCTGCAGGCCGAGCTGCACAAGACCATCGTGTTCGTCACCCACGACATCGACGAGGCGATCAAGCTCGGCGACCACGTCGCGGTGTTCCAGACGGGCGGGAAGCTCGTCCAGTTCGACGCCCCGCAGGACCTCCTCGCCCACCCCGCCGACGGCTTCGTCGCCGGGTTCATCGGCCACGACCGCGGCATCCGCCGGCTGTCGTTCGTCCCCGCGTCCGGCGCGCCGCTGAGCGAGCGCGGCGTCCTGGCCGCCGACACGCCCGTCGAGCGCGCGCGCGAGGCCGACGACGGCTGGGTCCTGGTCGTCGACGGCGACCGCCGCCCGCTGGGCTGGGCCGCGACCGGCGTGCTGCCCGCGACCGGCGCCGTCGGCGACGCGACGCTCGCGCCGATCGGGCACACCTTCGCCGTCGAGAGCGACTCCGTCCGGGCCGCGCTCGACGCCGCGATCCTGTCCCCGTCCGGCCGCGCCGTCGGCGTGGACGGCGACGGCCGCCTCGTCGGCGTCGCCGACCAGCACGACCTGACCGCCGCCATCGCCACCTCCGGCGCGGACGTCGCGCCGGAGCCGTCCGACGCCGCCGGGCAGGACGCCGCCGGGCAGGACGCCGCCGGGCAGGTCGACGCGCCCGTGAAGGGCGGTGCCGGCGACTGATGGACATCGACTGGGGCTGGATCGGCGAGCACACCGGCTCGCTCGGCGACCACGCCCTCATCCACATCCGGCTGGCGCTGCTGCCGGTGCTGTTCGGGCTGCTCATCTCGCTGCCCGCCGGGGTCGCCTGCCGCCGCTGGCGGTGGCTGTACGCGCCCGTCCTGACCGTGTCGAACGTGCTGTACGCGATCCCGTCGCTGGCCCTGTTCATGCTGTTCATCCAGTACACCGGGCTGAGCGCGTCCACGGTGATGATCCCGCTGACCCTCTACAGCCTGTCGGTGCTGATCCCGAACGTGGTGGACGGCCTCGGCTCGGTCTCCGAACCGGTCCGGCAGGCCGCCACCGCGATGGGGTTCGGCCCGTTCCGCCGCCTCGTCCAGGTCGAGCTGCCGATCGCGGTGCCCGTCGTCATCGCCGGCGTCCGGGTCGCCGCGGTGTCCTCGATCAGCCTCGTCGCGATCGGCCAGCTGATCGGCCAGGGCGGGCTCGGCTACGACATCATCCGCGGTTCCCAGCTGCAGTTCCAGACCCAGATCCTCGCCGCGTCGGTGCTGATCGTCCTGCTGGCGCTCGCCACGGACGCGGTCCTGGTCATCGTCCAGCGGCTGCTCACCCCCTGGGCGCGGGCGCGCAGGAGGGCATCGTGAACGACGTGTGGAACCAGATCCACCTGTGCTGGACGTGGCTGACCGCGTCCGCGCAGTGGCACGGCGAGGACGGCATCCCGCACCGGCTGCTCCAGCACGTGATCTACAGCGGCGTGTCGCTGGCCTGCGCCGCCGTGATCGGGCTGGCCCTGGGCCTGCTCATCGGGCACACCGGGCGCGGCGGCTTCGCCGTGGTCAGCATCGCCAACCTGGCCCGCGCGATCCCCACGTTCGGCCTGGTGGTGTACGTCGTCCTCGTCCACTACAGCATCACGGCCGCGCTGATCGCGCTCGTCGCGCTGGCCGTCCCGCCGATCCTCGTCAACACCTACGAGGGCCTGCTCGGCGTCGACGCCGACGCCAAGGACGCCGCCCGCGGCATGGGCATGACGGGCTGGGGCGTGCTGTGGCGCGCCGAGGTGCCGATGGCGCTGCCGCTGATCCTGCTCGGGCTGCGCACGTCCGCGATCCAGGTGGTGGCGACCGCCACCATCGTCGCCTATCCGGGCTTCGGGGGCCTCGGCCGCTACATCATCGACGGCCTGGCCCGCAACGACTACCAGCTGGTCATCGGAGGGACCGTGCTGGTGGTGCTGCTCGCACTGATCGTCCAGGTCGTCTTCGCGGCGCTGCGCCGCCTCGTCGTCTCGCCGGGCCTGCTCGGCACCGCCCGTTCCTCCTGACCCTTTCAACGAAGGAAACCGACCATGAAGCACATCATCCGTGGCGCGGCCGTCGGCCTCGCGGCCGCCCTGACGCTGTCGGCCTGCGGCGGTGGAGGCGACGACAACGACAAGAACCCCCTGTCCGGCGGCGGCGCCTCCAAGGGCACCATCACCGTCGGCGGCGCCAACTTCCCCGAGAGCGGCCTGATCGGCGAGGTCTACGCGCAGGCGCTGGAGGCCAAGGGCCTCAAGGTGGCCCGCAAGTTCAACATCGGCGCCCGCGAGATCTACTACGACCAGGTCGTCAAGGGCGGCATCGGGGTGATGCCGGAGTACAACGGCGCGCTGCTGACCACCTCGGTCGACAAGACCAGCACCGCGGCCACCACCGACGAGGTCAACGCCGCCCTCAAGGCGAAGCTGCCCGCGTCGGTGGAGGTCCTGAACTCCGCGCAGGCCGAGGACAAGGACTCGGTCACCGTCAACCCGCAGACGGCGTCCAAGTACAAGCTGAAGAGCATCGCCGACCTCAAGCCGGTCGCGAACCAGCTCACCATCGCCGGTCCGTCGGAGTTCAAGACCCGCCAGCAGGGCCTCGTCGGCCTGAAGAAGGTGTACGGCCTGGACTTCAAGAAGTTCCAGCCGTTCGACGCCGGCGCCCAGGCCACCCTGGTCAAGCTGCTCACCGAGGACAAGGTGCAGGCCGCCGACCTGTTCACCACCGACCCGACCATCGTGCAGAAGAAGCTCGTCGTCCTGGAGGACCCGCAGCACGTCTTCAGCGCGCAGAACGTGACGCCGCTGGTCAACAAGTCCGCGGTGAACCCGACCGCGGTGGCGGCGCTGAACGCCGTCTCCGCCAAGCTCACCACCCAGGACCTCCTGGACATGATGAAGCGCATCGCCATCGACAAGGACGACCAGGAGAAGGTCGCCAAGGACTGGCTCACCAAGTCCGGCCTCGCCTGACGCCCCGCCCTTCCGGAAGCCCGCCGCCCCGCCGCGGCGGGCTTCCGCGCGTCGGCGGCGGCTCAAACGTGATGCTTGTCAGGAGTCAAAGGCTCTTCTTTGGGGACACTCTGCGCCGACACGACCAACTAGGAGGCCCCCCGATGCCCTGGCTCATGATCCTCGTCCTGCTCCTCGCGCTGCTCCTGTTCGGGATCGGCTTCACCCTGAAGGTCCTGTGGATCGTCGCGGCCGTCGTCCTGATCGTGTGGCTGCTGGGCTTCGTCGCCCGCAGCTCCGGGCCGTCCGGCCGCCGCGGCCGCTGGTACCGCTGGTGACCCAGGACCGCACAACGCCCGTTCCGCCACGTCGGCCAGATGCGCGGCGACGGCGTCGGCGGGCAGGGACCGGCCGGTGAACAGCGCGTCGAAGGCGTCGAAGCCGGTGAGCAGCCACAACGTGTGACCGGCCTGCTCGGCGGTGACGCCGTCCCGCAGCGCCCCCGCCTCGTGGAGGCGCCGGGCCAGGCCGTCCATGCCGTGCGCGCGGCCGTCCTCCAGAAGGCGGACGGCCGCGCCTACGGCCTCGGCGTCCAGGTGCGCCATTGAGTACAGCGCGCGCAGCACGTCGCGATGCGCCGCGTACATGCGGGCGCTGAGGACGATCCCGTCGCGCATGCCCTGCCGGGCGTCCGGCTGCACGAAGGCCTGCCTCATCCCGGCGAACCCGCCGCGATCGAGCAGGTCCATCCCCAGCGCGACGAACAGGCCCGTGCGCGACCCGAAGACGGTGTAGATCGTCGAGCGCGCGACCCGCGCCAGCCTGGCGACCCCGTCCAGGCTCACCGGCTCGGCCGGCGCCTCGACCAGCAGCCGCCGCACGGCGTCGCCTCGGCGTGGGACGCGTCCGCTCTCGGCCTGCGCGTCGTCGTGATCGCGGACGCGGACGCCGCGCGCTGCGATCGGGAGCACAATGCCGCGCTGCATACCGTCTGCCGCTCCTTCGGCGATGTCCGTCCTGGCTTCGACGTCCTCGCCGTGATCGACGGGTTCTAGGGGGTTTTGTCAGCGGGCGCGCAATTGGAGGGGTGCGCAGTGTCTGTTTTGTGAGCAGCGGCGGCGGGCGGGTGTACCTAGGCTCTGCCAGGACGGCCGGGGCCTGGACCCCGGGATTCGCCGCGGCGCTGGGGGACGCCCGCAGGAAGGACGGCCATGAGCCCGCACTCCCTCACCTCCCGCCGACGACGGCGCCTGGCCGCCGGGGTGGCGCTGACCTGCGCCGCACTGGCGTTACCGGCGGTCACGTCGCCGCCGTCCGCGCATGCCGACGCGCTGAGTCCCGACCGGATCACCGTCACCGTGGACGGCGCGCCCGCCTACCGGCTCGACGGCGACCTGCGCTCCGGCGGGATCACCGTCACCGAGGCCACGCCCGACTACAACACCAACAAGGTGCAGGGGCAGGGGACATTGAGCGGGGCGAGCGGCGGGACGGCGACCGTCCGGTTCGGGCTGTCGCGGACCCTCGCGGGTCTGTCGGGGACGTTCAGCCTCGATGACGCCGGAGTGCAGATCTCCGCGACCGTCATCAGCGGCGTGCAGACGCCCTCGGACGGCACGGTCACCTGGCAGGGGCAGGGGACCGTGAAGCTCGACGGAAAGACAAGCACCCGGACGGTCGGCTTCACCGTCCAGGACCGTCATCCCGACCCAGGCGACCACGCGATCCACCTCGTCCACGCCGGGCAGACGCGGGTGGCGATCCTCCGGCTGCCCGACGGCTACGACGGCACGCCCCTCCCGGCCCTGTTCCACTTCCCGGGCCTGTTCGAGACGCCGCTGTTCGCCGAGTTCTACGGGCGCATGGCCGACTACGCCAAGACCCGCGGCTTCATCATGATCACCCCGGAGCACTACGGCACCGGATGGCAGGGCGTCTCCGGCGGCCAGCCGGGTGCCGACGTCGACGACCCGGGGTTCGTGTCCGCGCTCCAGGACGTCCTGGTCAAGCGCTTCAACGCCGACCCGCGCCGGCTCTACGCCTCCGGCATGAGCAACGGCGGATTCTTCACCAGCAAGCTGGCCTGCGAGAACAAGCGGTTCGCCGCCTACGCGCCGGTATCGGGCCAGCTCGAGGACCAGGCCGCCTGCCACCCCGGCCGCGCCGTGCCCATCCTGATGATCCACGGTGACGCCGACCCGATCGTCCCGTACTCCACCGCGACGGCCGCCGCCCCCTTCTGGGCCCGCAACAACGGCTGCGCGGCCACGACGACCGACACCGACCTGCCCGACACGCACACCGACGACGGCACCACCGTCACCAGGCACGACTACAACGGCTGCCCCGCCGGCGCCCCGGTGATCCTCTACCAGATCAAGGGCGGCGGCCATAACTGGCCCGGCGGCACGCCGTACCTGGGGCCGCTGCTCGGCGGCACCACCAAGGACATCGACGCCAACGCCGTCATCTGGGACTTCGTCTCCCGCTTCCGCCTCAGCTGAATCAGCCGACGGGCCGCAGACGGGCGAGCACGTCTGCGGCCCGTCCCCGGGTCGTCAACCCGATCCCGGTGGCGGCGTCGATGCCGATCACGCCGGTGAGCAGGCCCAGGACGGCGCGGGCCGGGCCCTCCAGGACGAGATCGGGATCGGCGGCGCGCCCGGCGCGGGCGCGGACCTCCCCTCCGCCGATCTCGATCACGGCCTCCTCGCCGGACGCGATGAGCTGGACGACCGCCGGCGGGGCATCGGGGTCGGCGTCGGTGGCGAACCAGGCGGGAGCGTAGGCGAGCCAGCGCGCCTGGAACGCGTCGTCCGGACGTTCGGCGTCCATGAACCGAAGCCCCCACAGTCCGAGCGCCTTCAACACCGGCTCCAGCGCCAGACCGTCGTCGGTCAGGGCGTAGAGGACGGTCGCGACGGGCGGAGGCGCGTCCTCGCGGCTGATCAGCCCGGCGTCCTCCAGCTCCTTCAGGCGGGTCGACAGGAGGTTGGTCGCGACGCCGGGCAGCCCGTTCTTCAGATCCGTGAACCGGCACGGGCCCCGCAGGAGCAGCTCCCGGACGATCAGCAGCGTCCAGCGGTCGCCCACGACGTCGAGGGCCCGGGCGATCGAGCAGTACTGGCCATAGCTTCGCACCCGCCGAGCCTAACGCCGTGCGGTTTACTATAGAAACCAGTGAGTTGAAAAATTAAACTGGCCCGATGACCTACGAAGAGACCGGTGTCGGCCGGACGATCGACCGGCTCCTGCGCGAGCATCCCGGCCTCGACTCCGACGGTGCGCTGGACGACCTCGACCAGTTCCACATCGGCGGCGCCGACGCCGTCGACCTGCTCATCGAGAGCCTCGCCCTCGCCGCGGGGGACGCCGTCCTGGACGTCGGCTCGGGATTCGGCGGCCCGGCCAGGCAGATCGCCCGCCGCACCGGCAACCACGTCACCGGCATCGACATCACCCCCGCCTACGTCAGCGCCGCCCGCGACCTGACCGCCGGATCCGGAGTGCGCGACCTCGTCCGGTTCCGGGTCGGGGACATCGCCGCGTTCCACCCCGACCCTCCGTTCCAGGCCGCGATCACCATGCACGTCCAGATGAACGTCGAGGACAAGGCGGCCTGGTTCGCGCACATCGCCCGCTGCCTCGCGCCCGGTGCGCGCCTGGCCGTCTGGGAGGTGTGCGGCCCGGGCCAGGCCGGCCTGCCCTGGCCGATGCCGTGGTCGCTCGACGGCACCGACAGCTTCGTCGTCACCGCCGACGCGCTTCACGCATCGATCGGGCAGGCCGGCTTCACCACCACCGAATGGACCAACGAAACGGCCTGGGTCCGGAGCTGGATCGCCCGGACGTTCGCCGACGGCCTCCCCGACGGCCCGGTGCTGCCGATGCTCCTGGACGACGGCTACACCCGCGTCATCAACTACGCCACCGCACTCACCGACGGCCCCCTCGAGATCTGGCGAGGATCCTTCGTCAGAGCCGGCTGAGCGCTCCCGTCCCGGCGGCCTCGACCAGGCGCTTCGCGGCCACCATCGCCCCGTCTGTGGGGATCGTGCGGGCCAGGGCCTGCGCTCGTTCCCGGGTCTCCGGCGTCAGGGCCGTCCTGAGCGCGTCTGACAGTGACTCGAAGGTCGGGGTCGGACCGTTGTGCGCCGCGCCGATGCCCAGCTCGGCCACCCGCGCGGCCCAGTACGGCTGGTCCGCGATCCGGGGCACCACGACCTGCGGCGCGCCGGCCCGGGCAGCCGTCCCCGTGGTGCCGGCGCCGCCGTGGTGCACGACGGCCGCGACCCGGGGGAACAGGGCCTGCTGGTTGACCTCGCCGACGGCGAAGCAGTCGTCCCCGTCGTCGATCGGGGCCAGACCGGCCCAGCCGCGGGCCAGGACCACGCGGCGGCCCTGCGCCCGGCACGCCTCGACGGCGACCCGGGCGATGCCCTCAGGGGCGTGCGCGGCCATGCTGCCGAAACCCACGTACACCGGTGGTTCTCCGGCGTCCAGGAACGCCTCCAGCCCGGCCGGGAGCGGGCGCTCGTCGGGAAGGATCCACGCCCCGGTCTGGACGAGGTCGAAGTCCGTCATGCCCTGGGACGGGCACAGGGCCGTGTCCGCCGCCAGCCACGGCCGTCCGGCGAAGACATGGTCGCGGACGTCGTCCACCGGCGGCAGGCCGATCGCGGCCCGATGGCTGTTGAGCGGCCCGCCGTACAGCGCGTTCACCCTCTGGGCGTCCGCCTTCCACAGCACCCGGTTGTCGGTCTCGCCTTCCGGCAGCGGTTTGCCCGGCCGCGACCCGGGCGGGAAGTGCCGCGACGGTAGGCCGAAGATATGGAAGCAGGCGAACACGTAATGGAGACCGAGTTTCTCGGCCACGTCCCGCGCGCCTGCCGGCATCAGGCCGGTCGCCAGCAGCGCGTCACATCCCTCGGCCGCCGCGGAGAGCGTCTCGAACCGCGCCGCGACCAGCTCCGGAGCGAGCCGGAAGGCGTCCTTCGCCGACGGCGGCTTCGGACCGGCCACCACCGAGCGCACCGTGGGGCCCAGCGGCACCAGCGGCACACCGGCACGCGCCAGCAGGTCCGCGAACTCCTCGTCCGGCGGCGCGCACACCCGGACCTCCACGCCGAGTTCCCGCAACCGCATCGCGAGCCCCGCCAAAGGCTCGACGTCCCCGCGCGACCCCCACGTCGACAGCACAACACGCATATCGCTGATCCCCCGTTCACACAGCTCCGGTCTCGGCCGCCAATGGTGAGCCATCCCCCGGGTCTTGCCGCAAGCCCCCAGGCGCGCTATAACCTGAAAGTGGCAGGGAGCAGGTTCTCCCTGCCCCTGCTTTTTCAGCCCCCGGCCGACGGAGTGCAGCGGCCCGGGGCACACCTAGGAGCGGACGCCCCGAAGGAAGGCACCCCACTCCCGCGCGGTGAACTCAAGAATCGGCCCCGCGCCGCGTCCCTTGCTATCCCGCACCCCGACCAAGCCCTCAGCTGAGCGCCCTACCTCAACGCAATCGCCGTCGGGCGTGCTGCGGCTTGATTTGCGCCAACGCGTGTATCGAGTGGTCATGTCTTCGATACTCACGCGCTGGCCCGAGGAAGTCTCGGTAGAAGGCCACATTGGATGGCACGGCCGAGCCCGTGTCACGCGGGCCCGGCCGCGGTGGCTGGTTACACCGTGGTGGAGCGGATGGTCTTGAGGAAGGCGGTCCACTCGCGGGCGGTGAAGTCGAGGATGGGACCCGCGCTGTGTTGCTTGCTGTCGCGCACGCCGATCGTCCCAGAGACAGAGCGGGAGATCTCGAGACAGGCCCCGTTGGCCTCGCTGTAGCTCGACTTGTGCCAATGAACGTACCGTTCAATCATGGAGCCATCCTGACGCTTCATGGTGATGCGGACGCGGTCGAAGATCGCGCCGGCTGACAAGGCCGGGCTCTTTGTTGTGCGGGCTCGACCGTGGTGGCCGGCTATGCCTTGGAGCGGACGGCCTGGAGGAAGGCGGTCCACTCGCGGGCGGTGAAGTCGAGGATGGGCCCTGCGCCGTGTTGCTTGCTGTCGCGCACGCCGATCGTCCCGGAGGCAGAGGGAGAGATCTCGAGGCAGTTCCCGTTGGCCTCGCTGTAGCTCGACTTACGCCAGGTGGGGTACCGCGTTGTCATGGAAGAGGTCCGATTCTGTTCTCAAGGGCGTCGGCCGCATCGGTCAGCAGGCCGAGACTGGCGGCGCCGGAGAGAGCAGCCTGCCGTAGATGCTCATACCGTTGGTTATACCTCATCACCTCGTCATGTTCGATGTGCACGATGTCCGTGCTGACAGTGTCCACGACCGTCATTGGAGGGTCATCGGGGTCCGGGAAGGTGTAGAGGGAGAAGGCTGACAGGGGAAGTAGACGGCCTGTGAAGTCGGCTTCCAAGGGAAGGATCAGCACCGTGACGCGGGGATGCCCGAGCATGGTTTCGATCAAGTACCGGAGTTGCCCCAACATCACTCGCGGAGGGGCGGTCGGACGGCGTATGACGACTTCATCGAGGATGGCTTCGTAGTGCGGGCCGTCCTTTCCCAGGGCGTGCTCTTGGCGGCGTAGCCGGGCGTCCAGCATGCGTTCGGGGACGAAGTCGATCTTCCCCTCGCTCTCCGCCAGCTTGATCATCAGACGAATGAACTCGGGGCTTTGCAGAGTCCCGGGGAACGTGAACTGGTTGTACTCGCGGACGGTGGCGGCGCCCGATTCGATGTCGGCGTACAGGCGCTGCCTGGAGCCCATGGCGTCCCCATAGGCGTCCCACCAGCCGCGCGCGGTGGCCTCGCGAGCGATGCCGAAGATCTCGTCGCTCTTCTCACGGGTGGTGCCGAGCGCGTTGAGGATGTTCGAGACGTCGCCGAGGTCGGGGCGGCAGCGGGCGTTCTCCAGTTTGGAGATCGTCGTGCGGGAGCGGAAGATCAGTTTGGAGAGCTCGTCGGCGGTGATGCCGCGCTGCTCTCGAAGGGTCCGCAGTTCGGTGGCGAGGCGCTGCCGGCGGACGAAGGGACTGGTCACCGGTGACCTCCGTGATCGAGCCGGTGAGGCTGGGGGCGAACGCTGGCCGAGGTTCCGTGTGTTGACTCTGTGTTATCACGTGAATGCCGAGCGTGTCCTCGATTGCGAGCCCCTCGAACGTCGTCCGGCGGATGGTCACGTGCCGATGGTGAACGTGCACATCCGTGCACGTTCACGCTCTTGCGCGTTGTGTTTCGGGGGCGTCCGTCTCGCGGACGCACCTTCGGCGGGGTGGCGGCTCGGATGGGGGAAGTGGTGGGCGGGGGGCTGCGGGGGTTTCGAGGATGGGGGTGTTCGTGACGGGTCGTTTCTTGTGAGGTGATCGATGTTGCTCGCCGTTTCCGTTCCGGTGGAGCCGGAGGCGCCGATGTACTGGCGGCGGGAATTCCGGGGCAGGACCGATCAGGTCCGGTATGTCCGGGCATTCGCGGCGCATCTGCTGGCCGATTTCCCCGGGCTGGACGACGTTCTTCTCGTGCTGGACGAGCTGGCCGTCAACGCCGTCCGGCACACGCGGTCGGGGCGGGCCGGCGGACGGTTCGCCGTGGAGATCAGCATGGACGTGGCCGGGGTCATCGTCTACGTGGCCGACCAGGGTGGGCCGGGGGAGCCGCGGCTGCGGACCATCACCGAGCTCGCCGAGGGCGGGCGGGGGCTGCTCACCGTGGAGGCGCTGACCGCCACGTGGTCGTGGACGGGGGACGCCCGGGGGCGGACCCTTCGTGCCACCTTTCCGGCTAACGGCTGGCTGAATCGCGGCATTCCGGAGGAAGAAACTGACGCTCCGTAAATGCGGAATTTATTATACCTGTGGCCGCTTTCGGTCATTGCAAGGGTGCTGGGCGGGAGGCTTTGCGCAGGCGGTACCGGGACCGGGTTTCCGGATGCCTTTATTTCACCGGTGATTAACCTGGGCGTGCTGGGGTCGGTGCTTCGTCCCCAATGGAGTGGAGCGCGTAGTGCGCGTCTATCTTTTGCTCGTCTCGCGCGAAGCGCGCGAGCCTGTTCCACCGGTCGCTCTGCGGGCGGCGCGGCGTGCGGTGCGCGAGGCGTTCCCAGTGCCGCAGGACGTGATCGCAGCGGTCGAGTGGACGGCGCCGGACGGGCAGGTCGCGATGTTCGGCTGGTCGAACGAGCCGGAGCACGAGTTGCTCCCCGAGACCGTCGTGCAGGGGGCGGGGCACCGGCTCGGATACTGCGGCTACCTGGCGGAGCCGAAGCGGGACAGTGACCTCCTGCTCACCGAGCCCGACCTCGGTGCGGCCGTGTCGGGGCTGGGCGGCGTCTTCTCGGTGTTCAGAGCGGGGGAGGACGGCATCGAGGCCGCGACGTCGATGGCCCGGGTGTGTCCCGTCTACCACGCAGAGTCCCGTGGCGTGAGGGTCGTGGGCAGCCGGGCGTTGCTGGTCCATCTTGCGGCGCGGGCGGTGGAGACCGGGGTGGAGGACCCGGAGGTCGATATCCTGGTGGAGACGCTGCAACCGCTGATCCGGCATGGGTTCTTCGCCAACGACGACACTCCATTTCGCGGGGTGCGCGCGTTGCCGGCGGGTGCGGTGCTGCGGGCGCCGCTCGGTGCGCGGACGACCGTCCGGCAGCAGCCCATGCCGGAGGCGCAGAAGACGCCCGGGCGCGCGAAGGACCAGCGGAGGCTGATCGGGCCGCTCGCCGAGGCGCTGGTGGACGCGGCCGCGCCGCTGGGGCGGCATCCCGAACCGGTGGCGCTGGCGCTTTCCGGCGGACGGGACAGCCGGCTGATGGCGGCGGTGCTGAAGGCCGCCGGAGTTCCGTTCACCGGCGCCACCCATGGGTTCGCCGATGATCCGGACGTCGTCCTCGTCCGGCGGGTGTCGGAAGTGCTCGGGATCGAGCACCACGTGGACCTGACCGTCCCCGAAGGGCACAAGGAGTCGGTGACCGTCCAGCACCCTTTTGCGCGGACGCACGACATCGTCCGGATGTGCGAGGGGATGAATTCGGCGTACGAGAGCGTCAACAGGTACCGGCCCTTCGATCCGGTGCCGAGGACGTCCGGGTCCGGTGGCGAGACGTTGCGCGGCGGCTTTCTGTACGACCAGGACGACGTCAGTGCGGGTGGCCTCCGCAAACGCGTCCGGCTCATCTTCTTCGCCGCGGAGCGGCTGATGACCGGGGAGGCGAATGCCAGGGCCGCCGAAGAGCACCGGCAATGGGCCGAAGGCGACGGGTTCGACGTCCTCGACAAGCTGTACCTGTACTACCGCACCGGCCGGTGGATCGTCGGATCGCACACCGCCACGCTCATGAACGCGCCCTATTACCACCCGTTCTTCGACAACAGGGTGGTGCGGGAGGCGCTCGGTCTCGCGCCGGAATGGCGGCGCAGCGAATATCCCTTCTACCTGCTGATCCGGGAACTCGCGCCGGGGCTGGCGGACGTCCTTCGACGACGGCTTCCGCGACCTCCTGCGGGACCAGATCATGGACGGTCCCGCAGAGCTGTTCGCCATCCTCGACCGGGACGCGGCCGCGGACGCGCTGAGCGACGCGCCGAAGCGGTGGGCGAAGCAGCTCTGGCACATCCACACCGTGAGCGTCCTGCTGTCGGGGGCGTGGCGGCGGCCCCTGCCGGAGCTTCCGCCGGTGGTGATCCCGATCCCAGGCTGAAAGGCGTCACGCCGGGGCACGCCGTCGCCGCCCGGTCAGGAGGGCGCCGATGACGACGAGGACCAGGCCGCAGCCGGCGGCGATCACCGGGAGGTCCGTCGGGATGCCCAGATACGTGGTGATTCCGAGGATGCGCGACAGGCCCCAGGGGAGCAGCGCCATCTGGTCATTCCAGATCGTGAGCGCGCGCTCCAGACCGATGGCCGCGATCAGACCGCCGAGCACGGCCAGGGGCGCGCCGGCGCTGATCAGCGTCACGCCCGTCGCGCGCCGCCGGGACAGGGCGTCCCGCGAGGTGAGGAGCGCGACCGCGAGCACCCAGAGGAACGCCGCGAACGCGACGGTGATGTAGAACGAGCGCAGCGCGGGTGCGGTCCAGAAGTCGTACCAGTAACGGCCCGGGCCGCGTCCTACCAGCGCGAGCAGAAGGATCATGGTGCGCAGCAGCGCGGCGCCGCCGACAGCGGCGCTCAGCGCGAAACGGTCGCGGCCGCGCGTGAGCCACCGCAGCGCGGCGGCGAACACCACCCAGGCGCCGAGGGTGAGGACGAGATGCGCCGGCGCCGCGAACCAGGTGAAGACGGCCCGGCTGAGGACGAGCATGGCGGCGGGCAGGAGCCAGACCAGCGTCCGGTCGACCCGTCCCGCCGGGGCGACCGTGCCGGCCCGCCACGGTCGCGTCATTCCCAGCCAAAGGGCCCGCAGTGCCGCCGAACCGGGCGCGCCGCGCAGCAATCGTTGCCCCGGGGACGTGCCCAGCGCACCGGCGACCACCAAAGCGAGCAGCAATCCCCGGGCCAGCCATGCCATTGCGATGTCGCGGTCCGCGCGGTGCATGCCGATGTTCGCCGCGGTGAAGTTGTACGCCGGTAGCGCGACGTAGCCGCCGTACCGCCGCTGGTGCGCATGGGCGTCCTCACGGAATTGCTTCTCGGCCGCCTTCCATTGGGACTTCGCCTTGGCCGAACCGGTGTCGAGCCATTGGACGTGCCGCAGCGTCATGGCGCGATACGAGGAGAGCGTGGTGAACAGGTCCACCTCGTAGTCCATCGTGTCGGCGAACTGCTGCCGCAGCCGGGGATCACGCCAGGACGATGCGGGCGTCGCGTCGATGAGCGCCCGCATCCTGCGCGCCAGCGCCACCGCGTCCCGGCCCTCGGCGATCGCCTCGCCGATCCGCGGCTTGGCGACCCGGTAGATCGTGTCGAGCGCCGCGGAGTCCCCGGTGACGATGTCCCACTCGAAGATCCACATCATCGGCGGCGGTTCCAGCCCGAGGGCCCTGACCCGGTGGCCGGCGTAGGGCCCGATGTAGAGGCCGTCCGTCACCATCCGCCGCGACGACGCCATGACCTGCGCGATCGCCGACACGGTCGCGGGATCGGCGGAGAACGTCCGCCGGATCCAGTCGCGCGTGACCGCCGCCGTGTCGACGTCCGGGTCCCAGGCGAGCCGCGCGGTCAGGTAGACGTTGACGTCCCACATCTGCCAGAACCCGGCGCGGAGGTAGAGGGTCATCGGGCCCGCGCGCAGCGGGCCGCCGTCCTGCGTCCAGTCCCAGACGCCGACGATGTTCGGGTTCGCGGCGAGCAGCGTCCGCAGGGCCCGCTGTTCGAGGTCGCCGAGGTCGTTCGGCAGTGCCCCGAACCCTTCGAATTCGCGCCGGGCTTGGAATTCCACGATGCGTCGCTGCCGCCCGGTCGAAAGCGTCGTGTTGAGAGGGAGTTCGCTGTAGAAGTCGCCGAGGCTGTATTTGGTCGAGACGATCAGATGGCGGTCGTCGATGCCGTCCAGCACTTGGTGATAGGACGCGGGATCGGTGTGCATGTCGCCGACCGCGCCGACCCCGACGCTCCACGTGCGGAAGATCAGGTCGCGGTCGTCGGCGTCCGCCTGGGCGAGCAGTGCGGTGAGCATCGCGCGCACCTGCGGGACGGTCGTCACCTTGATCTCGGAGTGATAGTCCCAGCCGGGGAGCTTGTAGTCGCCGCCGCCCTCGCCGATCCGCACCATCACCCCGTCCGCGTACGGCAGGGCCGTGAACAGTTCGTGCAGCCCGGCGCGGTAGACCGACCACAACCTGGGGCTGGAGGTGTCGATATCGCCGAGGTAGCGCTTCAACGGCGGAGAGAGCGCCAGCATGTCGGTCTGGAAGAACACTTTCATGCCCATGTCGTGGGCGTACTGCCAGATCGGCCCGAAAACCGAGCGCATCGCCCGCGCCCGAGCGATATGCGGATCGCCCGCGCGGTAAACGGCGTGGCCGTCGCCCACGCCGTCGAAGGTGATGTATTCCAGGAAACCCGGTACGACGACGCCGTTGTACCCGTACGCCAACGCGTGGTCCACGAACTGGCGGAACTGCGCCCCGATGCGTCCGGCGGCTGCGGCGTCCACCCAGGGTGCGTGCCCCAACAGAGCCGGGCCGACCGCATCGGTGTTCAGCCCGTAGTCGGTGCCCTTCGCGAACGCGGCGCGATCGGCCTCCAGGCCCACCGATCCGTGGTCGGTCAGCCGCAGCGGCAGTCGCGGTACGACGACCCGGCCATTCTCGGCCGCGGGCAGCACGGCCGTGCCGGAACGGATCCGGTCGGCGACCGCGTACAGGCCGTTGGCCGCTCCGGCGACGTCCGCCGCGTCCAGCGCGTACCCGGCACCGCGGCTCCGCAGCCGGAATGCCTCGTCAGCACCCTTGGGGAGCGAGCGGGTCAGGCGCACGTCCAGCACCGCGCCACCGGCCGCTTCCTCCTCGACGCGGGGTTTCGGGCGCCCACGTCCCTCCAGCGCCGACGCCACAGACTCTGCGGCGAGCAGCATCCGCCTGCGTTCGAGCGCGGTGCCCGACGCCGGCAGCGACACGGCGTCCAGCTCCGGCGCCGCGACCAGGCCGGCCTCCGGCGCGGCCCGCATCGCCTCCGCCGGCACCGCCGCGGGGACCGACTCCAGCCCCAGCGCGCCGTTCACACCCGCCGCGACCAGCACGCCCGCGACGAGCACGACCAGCGCCGCGACCGCGAAGGGCCACCGTCGCGTCCGCGCGCCACCACCCTCGTCCGGCACGGCGCAATCGTAGATCAATCCGGCGCGGTCCTTCTCCGCTCCGCCATTGTCGCCGGAAAGCGATCGGGTCGCGTCTTCCCGGGCGTTGTGGCGAGCCGGTGTGCCTCCGGTCGGATTCGAACCGACACTTCGACTCTTTTAAGGAGTTGGCCTCTACCGTTGGGCTACGGAGGCGGGCGGTGATGTCACGCACCGGAGCGAGAGCCGGCCGGACGAGTCCGGGCGGATCAAGCCGCCCCGGCCGAATGGCTGCGTCGCGTGATCGCGCAATGGCCGGCCGTGGCCGGAGCGCGCTTTCCCGGGATTCCTCGTTCGAGCATGGAAACCACAATGCCCTAGAACGCGCTTAGCTTCCGTATATTTTCTGAATAAGGTAAAAGTGCACACGGGGGGCCGGCTCGGGGCGCGGGCGAATGCCGGGCTCCGCCGTCGCCGGTCGAGCAGGGGGCCGCTAAGGGAGTTCCGGGTGCTGGGCCCGCTGGAGGTCGTCGCGCATGGCCGGCGGTTGCACCTGGGAGGCCCCCGGCAGCAGGCCGTCCTGAGCGCGCTCCTGCTCGAAGCGAACCAGGTGGTGCCGGTCGACCGCCTGGTCGACGCGGTGTGGTGGGGAACCCCGCCGTCCTCGGCGACGGCCAACGTCCGCGGGTACATCGCCGGGCTCCGCCGCGTCCTGCGCAGGACGGGGCGGCCGTCGGAGCGGCTCGTCACCCGCGCGCCCGGCTACCTGCTCCGCCTGCTACTCATGGAACGGTACGCCGACACCTGCGTGGTGCGCGGCCGTCTCGCCGACGAGCTGGGCATCGACCCCGGCGTGCGGCTGCGGCGCCTCGCGCAGCGGATCCTGAACGCCGATCCCGGCCTGGACGGCACCGTCCCGGGCGCCCGGGGCGGGCAAGACCCGCCTGGCCGTCCGCGCGGCGCACCAGATCGCGCGCCGGGGGCGGTTTCGGTGAGATCCGGCTCTTCGCCGACCTGCACGCGGCGGACCCGCGGCACCGTCCCGCCGACCCGGCCGACGTCCTGGAGACGTTCCTGCGGCTGCTCGGGGTCCCCGCCGGGGCCGTCCCGCATGGGACGGAGGGCCGGGCCGCGCTCTTCCGCGCCCGCCTGCACGGGCGGCGGGCGCTGCTCGTGCTGGACGACGTCGCCGACGAGGAGCAGGTGCGGCCGCCGGAAGCCCTCGACCTGCTCAGGAAGGTCGTCGGCGCGGACCGGGTCGACGCCGATCCGGACGCCGCCGCGCGGATCGCCGCGCGCTGCGGCGGGAGGAGGAAACGGCCGAACGCGCGGCCGCGGCGGGCCGCGCCGTCACCTAATCCGTGCGCGGCGCCGAACGGCGGCCCGACGCCGACCTGCGCCGGCGCCCCGGGACGGGCTGACCTCGCGGGGCGTTCGGACCCGGTCGCCTGACGAACTGCAGGCGGGCCTTGCCAGGACCGCGGCTCAGGCGGTCACCTTGTCGAGGAAGGCGTGGAGATTGCCCTGAGTGCGGGTGATCTTCTCCGCGAGGGTGAGCGACTCGTCGAGGTCCCCGCCCACCGCCGCCTGCTTCTTGCCGCGCAGGTAGAGCGGGCAGGCGAGGTCGGCGCAGAAGTACTGCCCGACCGTGTTGCCCTGGCGCCCGGCATCGCCCGTCCGCCGCGCCGTCATCAGGGCGACGCCGCCGCTGGAGTGCGTCGTCAGGCACAGCGAGCACATGCTGCGCGAGGTGAAGCCGCGGGACGTGCCGGGCGACCCGCGCAGCGCGATCCCGACGAGGCGGTCCTCACGCTCGGCGACCAGGTACGCCCGCCCGGCCGCCCCCGGATCCCGCCAGCCGAGGAAGTCGAGATCGTCCCAGGGGCGGTCGGTGAGGTCGCGGGGGAGGCCGAGCCGCTTGGCCTCTCCCTTGGAGCAGTTGACGAAGGACGTGCGGATGTCCCGTTCGGTCAGGGGTCTCATGCCCGCGACGCTAGTTTCCCTAGAGCCATTAGGCAAATAGTTAATCATCCTAGGATGGGCCTTCGTGGCCCGGGCGGTCGCGCCGGGACGAACGGGCGGTCCGGCGGGGTTAAGATTGTGAGGCTGGCTAACAATCCTCGCGGGGGCGGCGCCACGGACGCGGTACGGGCGCGCGGAGGCATGACGTCGGGGCCGTGCGGCCCGGCATTGGAACGCTCCCGGCAGGCGGGGGCGATGGGGAGGAAAGCGAACTGCTGCCGGACGACGCGCGGCCGAGGGGCCTGGGGCTCCTGCGCCGCATGAAGAGGTCGTTGCTCGCGTGGGATCTCGGGCTGGCGCGCCTGCAGGCAGCGCGGCGGATGCTGGTCAGCCTCCCGGCCGGGATGGCGGCCGGGTACGGGGTCGCGGAGGCGCTCGGCGAGCCGGCGTTCATCGGGCTCATGCTCGGCGCGCTGCCGGCCATGCTGACCTCGCTGCTGATCGCCGACAACGGGGTGGGTCGGGCGACGGTCCGGTCCGCGGTCGTCTACGTGCCGTTCGTCCTGGCGCTCTACCTGAGCATGACGCTGCACCCGCACCGGTTCCTGGGGCTGGCGGCGCTCGTCCCCGTGCTCTTCACGCAGTTCTACGCGGCGCGTTTCGCGCCGTGGGGCAATGACGCCGGCGCCGTGCTGTTCGCGGGGTATCTGAGCGGCCTGCTGCTGCCGATGCCGCTGACGGAGTTCAGGCCGATGGCGGCGATCGCCGCGGCCGGGCTCGCCGCGTCCATCGCCGCCCGGCTCGCGCTGGCCCGCCCCGCGCCCGCCAAGGCGCTGGCCCGGATCCAGCGGGCGTTCCTGGCGTGCGCCGCCGACGTGACCGGCGCCGCCGCCGATCTTCTGGACGCGGCGGACACCGGCACCGGCCGTGAGCGGGCACTGCGGCGGCTCCGGCGCCGGCAGGCCCGGCTGAACGAGTGCGCCCTGGTCGCCGACGGCCTGCTGGCGCGGCCCGGCACCACCGGGGAGGCCGAGCGCCTGCACCGGCTGCTGTTCGAGACCGAGCTGGTGGTGCAGGCCGTCGCGAGGGCCGTCCGCGAGCTGGACGACCACGATCCGCCGGGCGCCCTGCGCCGTCACGTCACCGCCGCGCTCCGCTCCTACTCCGCCGGCGGCCCGGGGGAGGAGTACACGGCCCGTGACCTGGTCGGCTGGCTGGACCGGCGGCGGGCGAGCGGCCCGGCCGCCGATGTGGGCACCTCCTCGCTCGTCCACCACCTGGCGGTGCTGCTGACCGACCTGTCGCGGACGTCACGGACATGGGTGGACGCCGGGCGGGCCGCGCCGGACAAGGGCGAGGAGGCGCCGTTCCAGTCGCCGGTCGTGCTGAGCGCCGGGCAGGCGGTGCTCGGGTCCGGGCCGGTCGCCGAGCAGATCCTGGCCTCCGGCGGCCCGGGCGGGGTGCGGCGCCGCCTGAGGGTCTCCCCGCACCTGCGCACGGCCCTGCAGGTGGCCGTCGCGATCTCGATCGCGGTGCCGGTCGGCGACCTGATCAGCGGCCGGCGCTTCTACTGGGCCGCGATCGGCGTCATGATCATCTTTACCGGGACCAACACCACCTACGAGCGGGTCCGCAAGACCGGGCAGCGCGCGCTCGGCACCGTCGCCGGCGGGGCGCTCGGCGTCGCGTCCTTCGAGCTGCTCGGCGCCGCCCACCCGTGGATCAGCCTGCTGCTGGTGATCGCCGGGCTGACCGTGGGCGCGTACTCGATCGCCTCGCACTACACCTGGTGGGTGATCGGCCTGGTCGTCGCGCTCGTCCAGCTGTACGCGTTCACCACCGACTTCGACACCTCGCTGATCGTCCTCCGGCTCGCCGAGAACATGGTGGGGGCCCTCACCGCCGTGCTGGTCGGGCTCGTCCTGCTGCCCATCGGCACCCGCAGGATGATCGACGAGGCGGTCCGCGCGCACCTGGCCGCCGTCCGCGACCTGGTCGCGGACGCCGGCGCGCAGCCAGGGGCGGCCGGGGACGTCCGGCTGAGCAGCGGCTCGCGCGCCGTCGACCAGGCCCTGTTCCGGCTGAACGCGATCATGCGGCCGATCGTGCGCCGGCCGACCGGCGGCGCCGGCCGCGCCGACGCCGAGACGCTGATGGCGCTGACCACGATCACCGGGTACGTCCGCGAGATCGCCGCCGCCCCGCCGGCCGTGCCTCCGGAGGCCGAACGGATCCTGCACGCGGTCACCACCCGGATGGCGCTCTCCCTGGACGCGCTGATCGGCGCGTTCGGCGGGGAGACCGGCGGCGTGTGGCGCCGCTCGGGCGAGGCCATCGACCGCCTCGACCAGGCCCTGGTGCACGACCCGGACGCCCTCGTCCTGCGCAACCGCCTGCAGTTCCTCGCCCTAGCCGACGACGCGCTCGCCACCCTCGCCGAGCGGCGGGGCATGCGCGTCATGGGCATGGAGTACGCGAAGGTGGCGCCCGAACGCCGCCTCCAGCTCGCCTCGCTCCGCTCCCGCCGCCATCTCACCGGCATCTGCTGACGGATACCGCCGGCTCAGGCGGGCGGGCGGCCGGTCAGGCGGGTGGTGAGGGTCTCGGCCGTCCGCCGGACGCCGGCGGCGAGCGCGGGCCAGGTCCCGGGGGGATGCCGGTCGCGGCGGAAGGTGATCGTGACGGCGGCGGTCGGGTGCCCGGTGTGGTCGAACGCGCAGGCGGCGATGCTGGCGAAGCCCTCGGTGATGTAGCCGTCCTCGGACGACCAGCCGCGCCGGGCGTCCTCGGCGAGGACGCGGCGCAGCTCGCGGAGCGAGCCGGGGCCCTGCCCGGTGCGGTTCACGAAGCGGCCCGGGAACAGGGCCCTGACCTGGGCGGGCGGCAGGTGCGCCAGCAGGGACAGGCCGCTGGCGGTGAGCTGGGCCGGCATCCGGACGCCCACGTCGGTGACGAGGGTCGCGTGCCGGGGCGGCTGCTCCTTGAGCAGGTACAGCGTCTCCGCGCCGTGCAGGACGCCGAGCTGGGCGATCTCGCCGACCCGGTCGACGAGGCGGCGCAGCAGCGGGCGGGCGAGCCGTTCGAGGGGCTCGTGGCGCAGGTAGGCCGAGCCGATCTCGAAGGCGGCGACGCCGAGGCCCCAGCGGCGCTCCTCGGGGATGGACGTGACGAAGCCGTCCTCGGCCATCGCCGTGAGCAGGTGGTACGTGCTGGAGCGGGGCAGGTCCAGGGCGCGGGCGATCGCGGAGGCGGGCAGCGGGCCGGGCGCGGCCGCGAGCAGGCGCAGCACCGCCAGGGCGCGGCGGACGGCGGGGACCTGGCTCATCATGCCAGTGTCTCGTATCCGAGACGGAAACGGCCGTCCGGCCCTGCCCCCGGCGGCCCCTGCCGGGTGGAATCGTGGGTATGGGTTTCGTCATGGCAGACAACAGTGTTCGGGTCGGTCCGGATCCGCTGTCGTTCGAGCAGGTCGCGGCGGTGGCGCGGGACGGCGCGGCGGTCTCGCTGACGGACGAGGCGCTGAAGCTGGTCGGGGAGTCGCGGGCGCACATCGAGGAGCTGTCGGCGCGCCCGCTGCCGGTCTACGGGGTCTCGACGGGGTTCGGGGCGCTCGCGACCCGGCACATCCCGCCGGAGATGCGCGCGCAGCTGCAGCTCAACATCGTCCGGTCGCACGCCGCCGGGTCCGGGATGGAGGTCGAGCGGGAGGTCGTCCGGGCGCTGATGCTGCTCCGCCTGCACACCCTCGCGACCGGCCGGACGGGCGTGCAGCCCGTCACCGCGCGGACGCTCGCCGACCTGCTGAACGCCGGGATCACGCCGCAGGTGTTCGAGCACGGGAGCCTCGGCTGCTCCGGCGACCTCGCGCCGCTCGCGCACGTCGCGCTCGCGCTGATCGGCGAGGGGCAGGTGCGGGACGCGGACGGCGAGCTGAGGCCGGCGGCCGACGCGCTCGCCGAGAAGGGGATCACGCCGGTCAAGCTCGGCGCCAAGGAGGGGCTCGCCCTCCTGAACGGGACGGACGGCATGCTCGGCATGCTCGTCCTCGCCATCCGCGACCTGCACAAGCTGCTCACCGCCGCCGACATGGCCGCCGCGATGTCGGTCGAGGCGCTGCTCGGCACGGACCGGGTGTTCGCCGCCGACCTGCAGGAACTGCGGCCGCATCCGGGGCAGGCCGCGTCGGCCGCCAACCTGCGGGCCCTGCTGGCCGCCTCCGGGATCATGGAGTCGCACCGCGGTCCCGACTGCACGCGCGTGCAGGACGCCTACTCGCTGCGCTGCTCGCCGCAGGTCAACGGGGCCGCCCGCGACACCCTCGCGCACGCCGAGCTGGTCGCCGGACGGGAGCTGGCGTCCGCCGTCGACAACCCGGTGGTGCTGCCGGACGGCCGGGTCGAGTCCAACGGCAACTTCCACGGCGCGCCCATCGCCTACGTGCTGGACTTCCTCGCGATCCCGACCGCGGACGTCGCGTCGATGTCGGAGCGCCGCACCGACCGGATGCTCGACAAGGGACGCTCGTCCGGGCTGCCCGCCTTCCTCGCCGACGACCCCGGCGTCGACTCCGGCCACATGATCGCCCAGTACACGCAGGCCGCGATCGTCTCCGAGCTGAAGCGGCTCGCCGCCCCCGCGTCCGCCGACTCCATCCCGAGCTCGGCGATGCAGGAGGACCACGTGTCGATGGGCTGGAACTCCGCCCGCAAGCTGCGCCGCGCCGTCGACGGCCTGACGCAGGTGATCGCGATCGAGATCCTCACCGCCGCGCGGGCCCTCGACCTGCGCAGCCCGCTGCGCCCCGGACCCGCGACCGCCGCCGTCGTCGCCAAGCTGCGGGAGGCCGTCCCGCCGCCCGGCCCGGACCGCTACCTCGCGCCCGAGATCGCCGCCGCGACCGCCATGGTCCGGGACGGCTCGCTCGTCGCCGCCGCCGAAGCCGTCACCGGCCCCCTCTCCTAAGGAGCCCGCACATGTCCGGTCCCCGTCCCGTCCGCGCGCCGCGCGGCACGAAGCTCACCGCCGCCAAGGGCTGGCCGCAGGAGGCCGCCCTCCGCATGATCCAGAACAACCTCGACCCGGAGGTGGCCGAGCACCCGGACGACCTTGTCGTCTACGGGGGATCGGGGCGGGCGGCCCGCAGCTGGGACGCCTTCGACGGCATCGTCCGGTCCCTGTCTGACCTGGAGGGCGACGAGACGCTGCTCGTCCAGTCGGGCAAGCCGGTCGGGATCTTCCGGACGCACGAGTGGGCGCCGCGCGTGCTGATCGCCAACTCCAACCTGGTGCCGCAGTGGGCGACCTGGGAGGAGTTCCGCCGGCTGGAGTCGCTCGGGCTGACGATGTTCGGCCAGATGACCGCCGGGTCGTGGATCTATATCGGCACCCAGGGCATCCTGCAGGGCACCTACGAGACGTTCGCGGCCGTCGCCGAGAAGCGGTTCGACGGCTCGCTCGCCGGGACGATCACGCTGACCGCCGGGCTCGGCGGGATGGGCGGCGCGCAGCCGCTCGCCGTCACGATGAACGGCGGCGTCGCGATCTGCGTCGAGTGCGACCCGTCCCGCATCGAACGGCGCGTCGAGCACCGGTACTGCGACGTGAAGGCCGACTCCCTGGACGACGCGCTGCGCCTCGCGGAGGAGGCGCGGGAGGCCAGGCGGCCGCTGTCGGTCGCGGTGCTCGGGAACGCCGCCGACATCGTCCCCGAGCTGCTGCGGCGCGGCGCGCCGATCGACATCGTCACCGACCAGACCAGCGCGCACGACCCGCTGATGTACCTGCCGAGCGGCGTCGCGTTCGACGACATGGCCGCCGAGCGCGACAAGGACCGCGACGGGTTCATCGCCAAGGCCCGCGCGTCGATGGCGCGGCACGTCGAGGCGATGGTCGGGTTCCAGGACGCGGGCGCCGAGGTGTTCGACTACGGCAACTCGATCCGCGGTGAGGCGCAGCTCGCCGGCTACGCGCGGGCGTTCGAGTTCCCCGGGTTCGTCCCGGCCTACATCCGGCCGCTGTTCTGCGAGGGCAAGGGCCCGTTCCGGTGGGCGGCGCTGTCCGGCGACCCGAAGGACATCGCGCGCACCGACAAGGCGATCCTCGACCTGTTCCCCGACAACGAGCCGCTCACCCGGTGGATCCGGATGGCGCAGGAGAAGGTGCACTTCCAGGGCCTGCCGTCCCGGATCTGCTGGCTCGGCTACGGCGAGCGCGACAAGGCCGGGGAGGTCTTCAACGACCTCGTCGCGCGCGGCGAGATCAGCGCGCCGATCGTCCTCGGCCGCGACCACCTCGACTGCGGTTCCGTGGCCAGCCCGTACCGGGAGACCGAGGGCATGAAGGACGGCTCCGACGCCATCGCCGACTGGCCGCTGCTGAACGCGATGCTCAACACCTCGTCGGGCGCGACGTGGGTGTCCATCCACCACGGCGGCGGCGTCGGCATCGGCCGCTCCATCCACGCCGGGCAGGTCTGCGTCGCCGACGGGACGGCCCTCGCGGGCGAGAAGCTCCAGCGCGTCCTCACCAACGACCCCGGCACCGGCGTCATGCGCCACGTCGACGCCGGCTACGACCGCGCCGCCGAGGTCGCCGCCGACCGCGGCGTCCGCATCCCCATGCGTTGACTTGCGGCGAGTCGTCGTTATGGACGCCTCCATAACGACGACTCGCCGCAAGTGAACGGGGTTCGGGCGATGAGGAGGGGTGTTGGGGTACGAGGAGATGTGGCGGGAGCTGCTGCCCATCGGCCGGGACGCCGATGGCGGCGGGTACCACCGGTTCGCGTGGACGCCGCCGGAGCTGGAGTGCCGCGCCTGGTTCGCCGGCGAGGCGCGCCGGCGCGGGCTGCCGGTCGAGCACGACCGCAACGGCAACATGATCGCCTGGTGGTATCCGGCGGACGGTGCGCGCGATCAGTCCGTGCTGACGGGGAGCCACTTGGACTCGGTGCCGGGTGGCGGGGCGTTCGACGGGCCACTCGGGATCGTGTCGGCGTTCGCCGCCGTCGACCTGCTGCGCGAGCGCGGTGCGGAGCTGCGGCGGCCCGTCGGGATCGCGGCGTTCGCCGAGGAGGAGGGCGCCCGGTTCGGGGTGGCGTGCCTGGGGTCGCGGCTGCTGGCCGGGGCGATCGACCCGGCACGGGCGCGGGGGCTCACCGACGGGGACGGGCGTACGTTCGCCGAGGTGCTCCATGGCGCAGGACTCGATCCCGAGGCGATCGGACCGGACGAGGAGTTGCTCGGACGCGTCGGATGCTACGTCGAGCTGCACGTCGAGCAGGGACGGGCGCTCCACGAGCCGGTCGGCGTGGCGAGCTCGATCGTCCCGCACGGGCGGTGGCGGTTCGGGTTCGCGGGCGAGGGCAACCACGCCGGCACGACCGCGCTCGCCGACCGCCGCGACCCGATGATCCCGTTCGCCGGGATGGTCCTCGCCGCGCGCGACGCCGCCGAACGCAACGGGACGGTGGCGACGGTCGGGAAGGTCCGGGTCGTCCCGGGCGGGGTGAACGCGATCGCCTCGTCCGTCACCGCCTGGCTCGACGCGCGCGGGCCCGCCGACGGCGCCGTCCGCAAGACCGTGGAGGAAGTCGGAGCGGCGGCGCGCGAGGCCGCCCGCCCGCACCGGGTGACCGTGGAACTGGCCGAGGAGTCCTACACCGAGATCGTCGACTTCAACCTGGCCCTGCGCGACCGGGTGGCCGGGACGCTGGGCGGCGCGCCCGTCCTGCCGACCGGCGCGGGCCACGACGCGGGCGTCCTGTCGGCGCGGCTGCCGGCCGCGATGCTGTTCGTCCGCAACCCGACCGGCGTGTCGCACGCGCCCGCCGAGCACGCCGAGACCGCCGACTGCCTCGCCGGGGTGGACGCCCTCGCGGCGGTACTGGACGACCTGGCCTGCGGGTAGGGATCCCGATATGCAATGGCATGCCCAGTTCGCCTGGCTCGGAGACGCGGTGGCGGCCGACGTCCTCATCGAGGCCGACGGCGAGCGGATCACGAGCCTCACGCCCGGCGTCCCCGCCCCGCCGCACGCCCAGCACCTGCCCGGCCTCACCCTGCCGGGCCTCGCGAACGCGCACTCCCACGCGTTCCACCGCGCCCTCCGCTCCCGCGTCCAGGAGAACCGGGGCACCTTCTGGACGTGGCGCGAGCAGATGTACAAGGTCGCCGACCGCCTCGACCCCGACTCCTACCGGGCGCTGGCCCGGGCCGTGTTCGCGGAGATGGCGCTCGCCGGGATCAGCTGCGTCGGCGAGTTCCACTACCTGCACCACCGCCCCGGCGGCGCGCCCTACGACGCGCCGAACGCCATGGGCGAGGCGCTGATCGCGGCGGCCTCCGACGCCGGCATCCGGATCACCCTCCTCGACACCTGCTACCTCACCGGCGGCATCGGGCAGCCGCTCAAGGGCCCGCAACTGCGGTTCGGCGACGGCACCGCCGGCAACTGGGCCCGCCGCGTCGACAGCCTCTACGAGCAGACCGACAAGGCGGGCCGGCTGCACGCCCGCGTCGGCGCCGCGATCCACTCGGTCCGCGCCGTGCCCCGCGAGCAGGTGCGGGCCGTCGCGTCCTGGGCCAAGGAGCACCGCGCGCCGCTGCACGTCCACCTGTCCGAGCAGCCCGCCGAGAACACCGCGTGCCTCGACGCCTACGGCGTGACGCCCGCGCGGCTGCTCGCCGAGGCCGGCGCGCTCGGCCCGCTCACCACCGCCGTCCACGCCACCCACCTCACCGACGACGACATCGGGCTCCTCGGCGCCACCACGACCGGCGTGTGCATGTGCCCGACCACCGAACGCGACCTCGCCGACGGCATCGGGCCCGCCCGCGGCCTCTGCGACGCCGGCGCCCCGATCTGCCTCGGGTCCGACCAGCACGCCGCCATCGACCTGTTCGAGGAGGCTCGCGCCGTCGAGCTGGACGAGCGGCTGCGCACCCGCGTCCGCGGCCACTGGACCGCAGGCGAGCTGCTCGCCGCCGCCACGTCCAACGGCCACTACGCGCTCGGCTGGCCGGAGGCGGGGCGCCTCGAACCCGGCGCGTACTGCGACCTCGTCACGGTCGCGCTCGACTCCGTCCGCACCGCCGGCGCCGGCGCCGCGCACGCCGCCGAGGCCGCCGTCTTCGCCGCCACCGCCGCCGACGTCCGGTACGTCGTCGTGTCCGGCCGCCAGATCGTGCACGACGCCCGCCACCTGCTGGTGGACGACGTGCCCGCCGCGCTGTCCGCCGCCATCGAGTCCGCCACCCGCGAGGAGCCCGGTTGAGCACCGCCATCACCGACATCGGGGAACTGGTCACCAACGATCCCGGCCGGGGCGACGGCCCGCTCGGCATCGTCCGGGACGCCGCGCTGGTGATCGAGGACGGCGCCGTCGCGTGGACGGGGCCCACCGCCGAGGTCCCGGCCGCCGACGAGGTGTTCGACGCCGCCGGACGCGCCGTCCTCCCCGGTTTCGTGGACTCCCACGCCCACCTGGTGTTCGCGGGTGAGCGCGCCGAGGAGTTCGCGGCCCGCATGAGCGGACGCTCGTACGCCGCCGGCGGTATCCGTACCACCGTCGAGCGGACCCGCGCCGCGTCCGACGACGAGCTGCGCGCCAACCTCCGCCGTCTGGTGGACGAGATGGCGCGGCAGGGCACGACGACCGTCGAATGCAAGTCCGGGTACGGCCTCACGGTCGACCAGGAGGAACGCGCCGTCCGCATCGCCGCCGAGATCGCGGACGAGGTGACCTACCTGGGCGCCCACGTCGTCCCGTCCGAATACGGCGACGACACCGCCGCCTACACCCGCCTGGCCGCGACCGACATGCTCGCGGCCTGCGCACCCCACGCCCGCTGGGTCGACGTGTTCTGCGAGGAAGGCGCGTTCGACGCCGACCAGGCCCGCGAGGTCCTGCAAGCCGGAACCAAAGCGGGGCTGACGCCCCGGCTGCACGCCAACCAGCTCACCGAAGGCCCCGGCGTCCGCCTCGCCGTCGAACTCGACGCCGCGTCCGCCGACCACTGCACGTTCCTCGGTGACAAGGACGTGGACGCGCTCGCCTCGTCCCGCACCGTCGCGACCCTGCTGCCGGGCGTCGAGTTCTCCACCCGCCAGCCCTACCCGGACGCCCGCCGCCTCCTCGACGCCGGCGCCACCGTCGCCCTCGCCACCGACTGCAACCCCGGCTCCTGCTACAGCTCCAGCATGGCGTTCTGCGTCGCCGTGGCCGTCCGCGACATGCACATGACGCCGGCCGAAGCCGTGTGGGCCGCCACGGCCGGCGGTGCCCGCGCCCTACGCCGCACCGACGTCGGCCACCTCGCCGCCGGCGCGCGCGCGGACGTCCATGTGCTGGACGCCCCGTCCCACATCCACCTCGCCTACCGGCCCGGCGTCCCCCAGACCTTCGCCGTGTGGAAACAGGGCCAACGGGTAAACGCTCCCGAGTAACCAACCCCGGGAGGCAACGGAATGGCCGAGTTCCTGACGGACATCAAGACCCTGCGCGAGCGCGCCCGCCAGGAGATCGACAAGGGCCCGATCACCGAGGCGTACGGCGCCGACGTCACGCGGGTGATCCAGGTGTGCAACGAGGCCCTCGCCACCGAGATCGTCTGCACGCTGCGCTACAAGCGCCACTACTACACCGCCACCGGCATCCACGCCGAGGCCGTCGCCGGCGAGTTCCTCCAGCACGCCGCCGAGGAGCAGCAGCACGCCGACATGCTCGCCGAGCGGATCGTCCAGCTCGGCGGCGAGCCCGACTTCGCGCCCGACACCCTCACCACCCGCTCGCACGCCGAGTACGACGCCAGCCGCGACCTCGTCGCGATGATCAGGGAGGACCTGGTCGCCGAGCGCATCGCGATCGCGTCCTACACCGAGATCGTCCAGTGGATCGGCGACGGCGACCCCACCACCAAGCGCGTCTTCGAGCAGATCCTCGCGCAGGAGGAGGAGCACGCCGACGACCTGCGCGGCATGCTCGAACGCCTGCCGCAGACCGAGAAGCGCTAGCCGGGCAGGTAGCGGCGGTTGACCCTGATCAGGGGTTTCCGGTCGCGGGCGATGTAGTCGGTGGAGAGGACCTCGGCGGCGAAGAGGGTGTGGTCGCCGGCCTCTATGCGCTGACGGGTCTCGCATTCGAGGGCGGTGACGCCCGACTCGGGGATCAGCGCGCCGGAGAGCCCGCCGCGGTGGTGCGGCTCGCTCGCCAGGAGGATGCGGGCGCCGGGGCGGCCCTCGGCGGCGAAGCGGCCGGCGAGGGCGCGCTGCTCCGCGCCGAGGACCGTCGCGGCCCAGCGGCCGGTGCGCGACAGCACCTCGGCCAGGTAGGACGAGGACGCCACGCCGGCCAGCACCATCGGCGGCTCCAGCGACACCGACATGAACGAGGTCACCGTCGTGCCGAGGTCGTCGCGGCCGTCCCGGACGGTCAGCACGACGACCCCGGTGGCGAACCCCCCGACCGCCTCAACGAAATCGGGTGTCAGCGGATCTCCCAGGAGCCGGGGAGGGTGAGGGGGCCGGCGGACGGGAGGCCGAGGCGGGCGGCGAGGCCGCCGAGCGAGCCCCAGCCGTCGAAGCGGGCGGACGCGGCGGTGCGGTCCTCGCTGGACTCCGGCGGGCGCAGCCGCTCCAGCGGCGACGTGTGCGGGTAGGAGCGGACCGGCGCGTCGGCGGGCAGCCCGGCCTTCTTGCGGGCCAGGTCGAGCGCCATGTCGATGCCGCCCAGCTCGTCGACGAGGCCGCGGTCGCGGGCATCGGCGCCCGTCCAGACCCGGCCGCGGGCCAGCTCGTGGACGCGCTCGCGGGACAGGTCGCGGCCCTCGGCGACCTTCGCGGTGAAGTCGTCGTAGATCTTGTCGAGGGAGGCGTTGACGCGCTCCCACTCGGAGTCGCTGAAGTCCTTGGTGGCGCTGAACATGCGGGCGTGCTCGCCGTCGGCGACCGAGCCGAGGCCGACGCCGACGCGCTCCAGCAGGTCGTTCACCACGGCCTTGCCGACGACGACGCCGATCGAGCCGGTGATGGTGCCGGGCTGCGCGACGATCGTGTCCGCGGCCATCGACACGTAGTAGCCGCCGGACGCGGCGACGTTCCCCATCGACACGACCACCGGCTTGCCGGCGCGGCGGGCCAGCACCACCTCGCGCCAGATCGCGTCGGACGCGACGGCGGACCCGCCGGGGCTGTTGACCCGGAACACGATCGCCTTGACCCGGTCGTCCTTCACGGCGGCGCGGAACGCGGCGCCGACGGTGTCGGAGCCCATCGCGGGGCCCGAGTTCGGCAGCGGGCCGCCGCGGCCGCTGCGCCCGAGCCGGATCGGGCCCTGCCCGTTGATCAGCGCGACCACGTCCTGGCGGCCGGGCTGCGGGATGCGGCGGGTCAGGCCGTGCGTGCGGTTGTAGCGGGAGACGTAGCGCAGCTGCGTCCCCGCGCCGAACTCCTTGCGGAGGAAGGCGTACACCTCGTCGCGGTAGCCGAGGTGATCGACCAGGCCTTCCTCCAGGGCCTCGCCCGCGAGCAGCGGGCCGCGGTTCGTCAGGTCGCGGACCTTGTCCTCCGGCAGGTCGCGGGCGGCGGCGATGCCCGCGGTGATCTGCTCGCCGAGGGAGGTGACGAGCCGCTGCGACGACTCCTCGTGCTCGGGCGTGTACGTCTTCTCCATGAACGTGTTCGCCATGGTCTTGTACTCGTAGCGCTTGGCGAACCGGGGCTGCACGCCCGCCTTCTCCAGCGCGCCCGCGAAGAACGGCTCCTCCAGCGCGACGCCGGTCAGCCCGACCTCGCCGGTCGGCTGCAGGTAGACCTTGTCGAACCCGGTGGCCAGGTAGAACGGGACGGTGCCGTGGCCGCCCTCGCCGAACGTCTCGGCCCAGGCGATGGTGAGCTTGCCGGCGTCCCGCAGCGCCTGGACGGCCTCGCGCAGCTCCTGCGCGAGCGCCAGCCCGACCCCGCCGGTCACCTTCACCACCAGCGCCTTCACCCGGTGGTCGGACCGGGCGCGGCGCAGGCCGTCCAGCACGTCCCGCAGGCTCGTCCGGCGCATGGACAGGATCGCCGAGACGGGGTCCGCGGGCGCGGTCTCCACGATGCCCTCGGTGAGGTCCAGCTCCAGGATCAGCGGTGCCGTCCGCCGGTCCCGGGCCTGCTTGATGACGTTGACGACTGTGCCGGGATCCACCATGACACCAGCCTATGCGTTCGCTCGCGGGGCCCTCGTGCGCCCCGGGTCCAGCGTGCTCTCCGCCGGAAGGACGAGGCCGGCGACCGCGAGGACGGGGCCGGCGACCGTGAGGACGGGGCTAGCGGCGCGCGAAGGCCTTGTTCGGCAGGACGCTGGCGGACGCCTGCGCGACGGGGCGGCCCTGCGCGTCGCTGATGACCGCGTTGGCGACCATCCGGGTGCTGCCGGGGTGCACACACGTCCCGGCGACCGTGTAGGTCTCGCCGGCGCGGACGCCGCGCAGGTAGTCGACGTTCAGGCTGAGGGTGAGCATCGGCATGAAGTGCTCGCAGGTGCTGCTGCCCGCGAGGCAGACCGCGTTGTCGAGGATCATGGCGATGTAGCCGCCGTGCACGGTGCCGCCGGGGTTGCACAGCTTCTCGGTGGGCGTCCAGGAGATGTCGACGCGGCCGGGCTCGGCGGACGTGATGACCTGCCCGATGTGGTCGTTGATGTCGGAGATCTGGGGGAAGTGTCCGTCGGCCATCGCCCGGATCAGCTCCGCGCCCGTGAGCGTGTCCCACATCCGGGCCGTGTCCTCGGCCGCCGCCGGTCCCGCGTCGACGCTCAACTCGTTCTCCCTGATCATCCGACGTCCAGACACCGAATGGTATTCGGCGCTGGGTGCGCGCGGCACTGTGCCCTTCGTCACCGGGCGCGTCAGGCGGTCTTGTGCAGCGTGCCGCTCGTCGTCCCGATGCCCGTCGAGGTGTACTCCAGCCCGCCGGACACCTGCTTCAGCGACACCGGCCCGCCCGTGCAGAACCCCTCGCTCCCGGTGCTGCGTATCGCCGTCTCGTCGAAGTCGACCTTCGCGCCGGACACGGTGGAGACCGTCAGCCGGGTCTGGCAGCCCCAGCGGTCGTAGTCGGCCGTCCCGCCGTCACTGCCCCCGGTCAGATGCATCGTCACCTTCGTGCTCACGTCGCCGAGGGTGATGCCGCCGGTCTGCGTCAGCGTGCCCTCCCACGTCCCGCCGAACGCCGCCGGCAGCGACCCGCCGCCGGACGAGGCCCCGCCGGACGGCGTCCCGCTGCTCGGCGTCCCGCCGTTCGACGCGCCGTCCGTCGGCGTGGCCGGGGCACCGGTCTGCTCGATCGCCCGGCCGGACGAGTCGTCCGACGGCTTGCCGCCGCCGTCGCTCTTGTAGATCAACCCTGCCACGCCCCCGATCAGGACGAGCGCCCCAAGGACGGCCACGGCCATGCGCACGCGCCTACGGGAGACGCGGCCCGCGCCGTCCGGGCCTTGGGGCGGCGACGTGCTGAGGAGCGGCGGATGGGGCTGCGTCGGGTCGCGCGGCGGGAGCGGGTTCGTGGACGGCCCGGACGCCCCGCCGCCGCCCGGGTGCGGGCCGGGCGGAGGCGGCACCGGGACGGGCGGCCCGGGATACGGCTGCGGTTGCGTGACGTCCCGCCGCGACAGCGGCGCCGGAGGCGGCGACGGGTCGATGAGCCGCATCGCGAGGTCGCGGGAGGACGGGCGGCGGTCCGGGTCCTTGGCGAGGCATTCGGCGAGCAGCGGGCGCAGCGCGTCCGGCACGCCGGTGAGGTCGGGGTCGGCGGTGGCGATCCGGTGCATCATGGCCTCGAAGGTCACCCCGCCGCCGAACGGCGGGCGCCCGGTCGCCGCGAACACCATGGTGCCCGCCCACGCGAACACGTCCGACCTCACCGTCGGCGGGTGGTCGCGCAGCCACTCGGGGGCGAAGTAGGCGGGGGTGCCGACCATCTGCGTGCGGGTCTCGGCGTCGATCGCGCGGGCGATCCCGAAGTCGACGACGCGCGGGCCGTCCGGGCCGAGCAGCACGTTCGCGGGCTTGAGGTCGCGGTGCACGATCCCGGCGGCGTGGATGGCGGCCAGCGCGCTCGCGGTGTTCACCGCCAGCCGCTGCAGGTCGCCGCCGCGCAGCGGGCCGCGCTCGGCGACGCGCTCCTGCAGCGACGGCCCGTCGACGAACTCGCTGGCGACGTAGGGGAGCGGGCCTTCGGCGGAGGAGTCGAGCACGGCGGCGGTGGCGAACGGCGCGACCTGCCGGGCCGCGTCCATCTCGCGGGCGAAGCGGGCGCGGGCCCGCTCGTCGGCGTTCTTCAGGACCTTCACCGCGACGCGCTCCCCGGACGGCCCCTCGCCGAGGTAGACGACGCCCTGGCCGCCCTCGCCGAGACGTCCGGTCAGCCGGTAGCGGCCGATCTCGCGGGGATCGCCGGGGGCGAGGGGCAGAGCGGGCATCTTCGGTTTCCTCCGGGCATGGTCGCCTGCGTCGGCCCCCCGGACGACGACACCACCGTACTTCGGTCACCGAGCGGATATCGTCGGCTCATGGGCGATGGGGACGGCTGGGCCGAGTGCGACCAGGGGCACACGCACTGGGGACGCTTCGGCGCGGCGGGCCTGCTGGCCTACCACCGCGACGCGGACGGCCGGATGTGGATCCTCCTCCAGCAGCGCGCCTGGTGGGGTCTCGGCGGCGGCACGTGGGGCATGTTCGGCGGCGCGACGCACAGCCATGAGGACGGCGTGACGGGCGCGCTGCGCGAGACCGCCGAGGAGTGCACGCTCGACACCACGCTCGTGCGCGTGCGCGGTACCCGGGTCGAGGACCACGGCGGCTGGGCGTTCACCTCCGTGATCGGGGCGCTGGACGAGAAGGTCGACGTGAAGCCGGCGTCGCGGGAGACGCGCCGCGCCGAGTGGGTCCGCCTGGAGGAGGTGGACGACCGCAAGCTGTTCGCGCCGTTCGAACGGTCGTGGCCGCTGCTGCGGGAGGGGATGAAGGGCCTGGTCCTGGTCGTGGACGGCGCCAACGTCGTCGGGTCCCGGCCGGACGGCTGGTGGAAGGACCGGGCGGGCGCCAACGCCCGGCTCCGCGACTCGCTGAAGGTTCTCAACGAGGGCGTCCGCGGCCTGCCGCCGGGCCCGGTCGCGTTCGACCTCTGCTTCCCGGAGATCGTGCTGGTCGTCGAGGGTGCGGCGCGTCCGGTCGCGGACGAGCCGGTGGACGGCGTGCGCGTGGTCGCGGCGCCCGGCAACGGCGACGACCACATCGTGGACATCGTCCGGCGGTCCGAGCCCGACACCGAGTACCTGGTCGTGACCGCCGACCGGGAGCTGCGCGCCCGCTGCGAGGACGCCGGCGCGTCCGTCACCGGTCCGCGGTGGCTCCTCGATCGGGTCGCCCGTCGCTGACCCGGTGCCCGGCGTCGCGCAGGGCCTGCGCCGCGTCCTTCAGCCGGTGGTCGGGGACCAGCACCAGGTCGGCGTGGAAGGTGGACGCCACGAACACCGGCACCCCGGCGGCGGCGAGCGGCCCGACGACCGCCGCGAGCATGCCGGGCAGGTCGAGGCCGTGGCCCGCGTCGCCGTAGAAGCCGACCCAGCGCTCCGCCTCGGCGAACGGCGACGCCTCCCGCACGACGGTGAGGCCCTCGGGGGCGCGGACCAGCGCGATCCACTCGTCGTCCTCGGGGAACGTCGCGTTCGGCAGGTGCTCCACCATGAACTCGGACGGGACGATGTGCAGGTGCTGCGCGGCGCTCATGGCGCCACTCTATTCAGGGCGGCACCGCGCAGGCGTCACTCCGGGACGAGCCAGACGGCGCCGAGCGGCGGAACGCGCAGCGTCGCCGAGGCAGGCAGGCCGTGCCACGGTTCGGCGGTCGCCTCGACGCGGCCCATGTTCCCCACGCCGCTGCCGCCGTACTCGTAGGCGTCGGTGTTGACGACCTCGCGCCAGCGGCCTTCCCGGGGCAGCCCCACCCGGTAGTCCTCGTGCGGGTTGCCGGCGAAGTTGACGACGCACGCCATCACGGGCCGTTCGTCGCCGTCCTTGGACGCCCCGTAGCGCAGGTAGGACAGCGTGTTGCCGCCCGCGTCGTTGCCGTCGATCCAGCGGAATCCGTCGTGGTCGCTGTCGCGCGACCACAGCGCGGGCTCGGCGCGGTAGGCGTGGTTGATGTCGCGGACGAGTTTCTGCAGCCCGACGTGCAGGGCGCCCTCGGCGGCGTTCTCCAGCAGCCACCAGTCGAGCGGGCGCTCCTCCGCCCATTCGGCGCCCTGGCCGAACTCCTGGCCCATGAACAGCAGCTGCTTGCCGGGGTGCGACCACATGTAGGCGAGCAGGGCGCGCAGTCCGGCGAACTGCTGCCAGGTGTCGCCGGGCATCTTGCTCAGCAGCGAGCCCTTGCCGTGGACGACCTCGTCATGCGACAGCGGCAGGACGTAGTTCTCCGAGAACGCGTACACCAGCGAGAACGTGATCTCGTTGTGGTGGTAGTTCCGGAACACGGGCTCGTGGCGGAGGTACTCGAGCGTGTCGTGCATCCAGCCCATGTTCCATTTGAAGCCGAAGCCGAGGCCGCCGAGATGGGTCGGGCGGGACACGCCCGGCCAGGCCGTCGACTCCTCCGCGATGGTGAGGACGCCCGGGTTGCGCTTGTAGACCGTCGCGTTCATCTCCTGGAGGAACGAGATGGCCTCCAGGTTCTCGCGCCCGCCGTAGATGTTGGGCGTCCACTCGCCCTCGTTGCGGGAGTAGTCCAGGTAGAGCATCGACGCGACCGCGTCCACGCGCAGGCCGTCGACGTGGAACTCCTCCAGCCAGAACGACGCGTTGGCCACCAGGAAGTTGCGGACCTCGGCGCGCCCGAAGTTGAACACCAGCGTGCCCCAGTCGGGATGCTCGCCGCGCCGCGGATCCTCGTGCTCGTACAGCGCGGTGCCGTCGAAGCGCGCCAGCGCCCACTCGTCCTTGGGGAAGTGCGCCGGCACCCAGTCGATGATGACGCCGATACCGGCCTGGTGCAGCTTGTCGACGAGGTAACGGAAGTCGTCGGGGGTGCCGAAGCGGGACGTCGGCGCGTAGTAGGACGTCACCTGGTAGCCCCAGGACGGACCGTAGGGGTGTTCCGCCACCGGCAGGAACTCCACATGGGTGAACCCCATGTCCTTCACGTACGCGGTCAGTTCCTCGGCGAGTTCCCGGTAGCCGAGCCCGGGACGCCACGAACCGAGATGCACCTCGTACGCGCTCATGGGCTCGTGCAGCCACTCGTGCTCCTTGCGGCCGTCCATCCATTCGGCGTCGTCCCACGCGTAGGACGAGGTGTAGATGCGCGACGCCGTCGCCGGGGGACGCTCGGTGTACTGCGCCATCGGGTCGGCCTTGGCGCGCCACCGGCCGTCCGCGCCGAGGATCTCGAACTTGTAGCACATGCCGTCGCCGACGCCGGGGACGAACAGCTCCCAGACACCGGTGGAACCGAGCGACCGCATCGGATGCGCGCGGCCGTCCCAGTGGTTGAAGTCGCCCACCACCCGCACGCCGCGCGCCGTCGGCGCCCACACCGCGAAACCGGTTCCGGCCACGGAGCCGAACGCCGACGCGTAGGTCCGCACATGCGCCCCCAGCGTGCGCCACAGCTCCTCGTGCCGGCCCTCGCTGATCAGGTGCATGTCGAGCTCGCCGAGCGTCGGCAGATGCCGGTACGGGTCGTCCTGCACGGTCTCGGCGCCGTCCCCGTACGTCACGGCCAGCCGGTAGTCGGGAACGGCGAGGGGGGCCTTCCCTTTGTCGGCGCCGGCCAGCGACGCCGACTTCGGCAGCGTCCCGGCGAACACACCCTGGTGGAAGTGGCGCAGCGGGTGCCGGTCCCCGTTCGGGAGCACGACCTCGACCTTCTCGGCCAGCGGCCGCAGCGCCCGCACCGTCACCCCGTCCCGGCCCGGATGCGCCCCGAGGACGCCGTGCGGATCGTGGTGGTCGCCTCCGACGAGCCGGTCGATCTCCGCGCGCGTCACCCGTGCCATGACGTCATGGCCTCCTCGTCTGGGGTCCCGGGACCCGGGGGACGGCCCCCGGAATGAACACTGATGCCGTTTCCCAGTAGGAGTGCCCGGAGATCGGCCGGACTCACATGGCGGAAGGGGGCGATTCACCGGAGATCTGCGACCGCACGGACGGCACGACTCTTTGTCGGGGGTCGCGACGAATGTGCCGTCCATGCGGTCACGTCTACCTGGCCCCAGGGGTGACGGTGACCCCGCCGCCCTGGGCTCCACTCCTGTGTCACCTGAGCGACACAGGTACCTTCCGTACCGGAGCGTCCCGGCCCGGTCCGCCCCCGCCTGCGGACCGGGCCCCCCCCCCCCCCCCCGCGCCCCCCCCCCCCCCCCCCCCCCCCCCCCCCCGCCCTCACGCGTCACCGCGCGGCTGCTCGCGGAGCAGCTCGCGCAGCCCCGCCGGATCGTCCGCGGCCACCGTCATCGCGCATCCCGCCTGCAGCTGCGCGTCGGTCAGATCGCCGCTCCGGGTGGCGTACCAGCGCCCGGCGTCGCTGCGCCAGACCTGCCAGCCCGGATACTCCCCCTCGATGGCCGTCTTCAGATCCTCGAAGTCGCCCATCAAGGTCGTCCTTTCCCTGAGGCGCTCTTCTGTATACAAAAGTCTTACTCGGTCTGAGAGGTGTCAAGCTGTCCGTAAGCGGACCGTGCCCCCGCGGATAGCGCCCGGCTAGGTATGAGTGACGGTGAGGAGGCGGCGAAATCGAACACCGCGTCGAATGACCGGGGGCGCGCCTGAACGAAGGGGAGGTGACGCCGGTGCCGGACCGTCCCGCCTACCTGCGCATCGCCGACACGCTGCGAGAGGGGATCCGGGACGGCGGCCTTCCGCCGGGGACCCGGCTGCCGACCATGGCGGAGCTGTGCGCCGAGCACGGCGTCTCGGAGATCGTCGTGCGCCAGGCGATCGCGCTGCTGCGCACCGAGGGTCTCGTCGAGACCCGCCGCGGCGGCGGCACCGTGGTCCGGGTCGTGCCGCCGGCCCGCCGGGTCGCGATGGAGCGCTACCGCGCGGTCACCCGGCCGCTCGCGGTTCCCGAGACCACCTTCACCCGCGACCAGAAGATCAGCTGGCAGGAGTACCGGCTCGACAAGGAGTACTCCCGGGTCCGCGCGGACGACGTCCTCGGCGCGCTGTTCGAGCTGCCCACCGGCACCGAGCTGCTGCGCCGGCGGTTCGTGTTCCACGCCCGGGGGGAGCCGCAGCAGATCTCCGTCAACTACCTGCCCTGGGACCTGGTCGGCGGCACCCCCGTCGCCGACCCCGCGCGCGAGCCGTGGCCCGGCGGCACGCTCGCGCAGCTGGCCTATCTCGGCCACCCGCCGACCCGCGTCGAGGAGTCCGTCCGCTCCCGCATGCCGACCCCCGAGGAGGCCGAAGCGCTCCGGATGGGCGGCGGCGTCCCCGTCATCGCCATCACCCGCCGGTTGCTGTCGCGCGCGGCGGTCATGGAGGTCTGCCGCGAGATCGTGCTGCCCGCCGACCGCGTCGTCCTGGACTACGCCATCGACCTGTGACGCCCCCGCGCCCGCCCCGTCCAGGGGCGGGCCGCGTGGGCGGCGCGGTCAGCCGGCGAGGTGCGCCAGCGAACGCAGCGGCACCGGCAGCCAGGACGGCCGGTTCCGCGCCTCGTAGCGGATCTCGTAGACCGCCTTGTCCAACTCGAACGCCCGCACCAGCGCCGCGTGCAGGGCCGGATCTGGGCCGCCCGCCGCCGCGTACCCGGCGCAGAACGCGTCCCGGTTGCGCTGCGCCCACGCTCGGGCGCGCAACTCCAGCAGGTCCGCCGCCTCGGGCGCGAGGTTCCCGTCCACGGCGAGCAGGAACCGCGCCGCGTACTCGAACGAGCGCAGCATCCCGGCGACGTCGCGCAGCGGGTGCGCGGGCGCGCGCCGCTCGGCGGCCGGGCGGGCCGGCTCGCCCTCGAAGTCCAGCAGCACCCAGCCGGTGTCGGTGCGCAGCACCTGGCCGAGGTGGTAGTCGCCGTGCACCCGCTGGAACGGCAGCTCCCCGGCCGACGCGGCCACCTCGTCGAACACCGCGCGGATGGCGGCGGCGTGCGGGCGCAGCGCGGGGACGGCGGCGGCGACCGCGTCCAGCTGGTCGTGCATCCCGGCGGCCAGCTCGCGCAGCCGCTCGGGCGGCGCCGTCGTCACCCCGAACGCGCGGCCGAGGTCGCGGTGCACCTGCGCGGTCGCGGCGCCGAGCCGCTCGGCCTCGGCGGCGAAGTCGCCGCCCGCGGCGCCCGCGTCGTCCGGCGTGAACGCGGGCGGCGGGCCCGGCGGGACGGGCTGGGCGAACCAGTCGCGCACGCTGGTGAGCGCCAGCTGCCAGCCGTCGGTGGCGCTGCGCAGGTACTGCGACAGCAGCGCGAGCGTGATGGGCTCGCCGCCCGCCCCGTCCCCGCCGGGCGCCAGCTCGATCCAGCCGTGCACGGCCGGGATGTGGTCGCAGCCCGCGCGGGTCAGCGCGAGGTTGACCTCCAGGTCCGGGTTCACGCCCGGCGACAGCCGGCGGAACAGCTTGCACATGTACGCGTCGCCGAAGACCAGCGAGGTGTTGCTCTGCTCGGCGGTGGACGGCGTGCCGTCGAGGTCGGTGCGGATGCCGGTGCCGGGCGCGCGGCGGAACCGCAGCGGCCCGATGACCGATTCGCCCGCCATGTGGGAGAGCAGCGGGCGGGTCAGCTCGGGGTCGTGGGCGGCGTCGTAGGCGTGCCCGGTGATCCCGGTCGTCCCGGCGAGCAGGCCGATCCCGTGCGGCCGCAGCCGCTCGGGCAGGTCGCGGCGGACGCCGAGGAGGAGCTGGTAGTGGTCGGTGGCGCCGTTCTGGCGGACGTCGAGGACCAGGTGGTGCAGGCCCGGGTCGCCGGTCTGCAGTTCGGTGGCGGTGCCGATGGACAGCTCCTCGATCGGGCTGTCCTTGCCGCCGAACCAGCGCTGCCGGGGCAGCCAGTCGGCGAGCAGCCGGACGAGGGACGGGTCGCCGGCGCGTCCTGGACCGTCCGGCACGGCTACATCATCCCTTCGCGGCCCGGCTCGTCGGGCGGGGGCGGAAGCAGGAACCAGTAGAAGCCGTGGCCGGGGAGGGTGAGCAGGTAGGGCAGTTCGCCGATGGCGGGGAACTGCACGCCGCCCATGCACTCGATCGGCGCGGAGCCGCGGAACCGCCGCAGGTCCAGCTCGACCGGCTGAGGGAAGCGCGACAGGTTGTTCACGCACAGGACCGTGTCCGTGCCGCCCCACTGGTTGGTGTCCCCGCCGTTGATCTCGCGGGTGAAGGCGAGGACGGAGGGGTTGGAGGCGGAGAGTTCGACGTAGGAGCCGACGCCGAAGACGGGGTGGCGTTGCCGGATCTCGATCATTTTGCGGGTCCAGTGCAGGAGTGA